>CAZQPJ010000145.1:0-6351 GCA_964595105.1 uncultured Bifidobacterium sp. | reverse complement strand
TTCTCGTGTGGCGTCCCCACGGTGACCCGCAGGCAGTCGGCCAGACGGGGCCACCCGGAGCAGTCGCGAATGAGCACGCTGCGGTCGAGGAGGCCCTGCCACACGGCCCGACCGGGCATGCCGGTGGGCCTGAACAGGATGAAGTTGGCGCCGCTCGGGTAGAGGTGCAGCGGCATGGCCCCCATGGCGGCCGACAGACGCTCACGCTCGGCGACGATGGTGCTCACCCGCGCTTCCATCTGGTCGGCGAACTGCAGCGCGAGGCGCCCGGCGATCTGCTTCGCGGTGTCGAGGTGGTACGGGAGCACCACCTTGTCGAGTTCGGCCACGAGCCATGAGGGGCCAACGAGGTAGCCGAGGCGCGAACCGGCCATCGACCATGTCTTCGAGAACGTGCGACTGACGGCGAGCGGCACCTCGTCGTCGACGAGGCCCATCGCCGACCAGTCGGCGAACTGCCCGTACGCCTCATCGACCAGCAACAGCCCGGGCACCAGATCGAGCACCGAGCGCACGTTGCCCTCCGGCTCCACCAGACCGGTGGGGTTGTTGGGCGAGCAGAGGAAGGTCACCGTGGGCGCCGCCTCGGTCAGCACGCGGCGCACCTCCACGAGGTCGAGCGAGAAATCGGCCGCCCGCTCGCCCTCGGCCACCGTGGCACCGGTGAGGCGGGCGATGTGCCCGTGCAACTGGTAGGTGGGTTCGAAGGTGGCCACGGTTCGGCCGGGGCCGGCATAGGCCAGCAACAGCGTCTGCAGCACCTCGTTGCTGCCGTTGGCCGCGAACACCTGGTCGGGGCGCACTCCGTGCAGGGCGGCGATGCCCTCACGCAGGGCCGTGGCGGCCCGGTCGGGGTACCGGTGCCATTCGACCTCAGCCATCTCGGCAGCGAACGCCCGATGCCATTCCGGCGGCGGAGCGAAGGGCGACTCATTGGTGTTGAGACGAACGTCGACGTGCACCTGCGGCGAGTGGTAGCCCTCCAGCGCCCTCAGGTCGTCGCGAACGGGAACTCGGGTCACGTGCACACGCTACCGAGTGGCCAGACTGTGGGCATGGCCGAAAACCCGTCTGCGACCCTTGCCGTGATGGCCGATCATCTCGAGCGCTACCACGAGCAACTCGGCGACATGCTCCCCCACTACGTGCAGACCGACCAGGCCGAGATGGTGAACGCCGTGGTGGAGGCCGAGCGCGCCCTTCGAGTGGCGTCGCGCCTGGTTCGGAACGCCGGCAAGGTGGCGGCCCGCACCTCGCACTGAGCGCCGGAAGACCTCGAGGGTCAGCGGCGGGGCAACTGGCTCGACGGGCACATGCGCTCGAGGGCGCAGCGGTGGCAGGCCGGTTTCTTCGCGTCGCACACTCGTCGACCGTGGAGAATGAGCCGCAGGCTGAAGTTGCCCCACTCCTTCGGCGGCAGCAGGGCACCGATGGCGTGCTCCACCTTCACCGGGTCGTCCTCGGCGGTGAGGCCGAGGCGGCGCACCAGTCGTCCGACGTGGGTGTCGACGGGAAGACCCGGCAGGTCGAACGCCACGCTGCGCACCACGTTCGCCGTCTTGCGGCCCACGCCCGCGAGTGTCACGAGGTCGTCGCGCTCGGTGGGCACCTCGCCGTGGAACCGGTCGACGAGCGCCTGGGCCATCAGCACCAGGTTGCGCGCCTTGCTCTGGTAGAAGCCGGTGGAGTGGACGATGCGCTCGACCTCGTGCAGATCAGCCGCCGCGAGTGCTTCGGCATCGGGGAACCGGGCGAACAGTTCCGGCGTCACCATGTTCACCCGGGCATCGGTGGTCTGGGCCGACAGGATGGTGGCCGCCAGCAGCTCGAACGGAGTGCGGTGCGTGAGTTCGCACTCGGCCTCCGGGTACTCGGCTGCGAGCACTCGGGCCACCGCCCCAGCCCTTCCCTTCGGTGTGCGTGGAGTACCCATCGACTGCGAGGCTAGGCCGGTCGGGCCGTTAGCCTTGCCGTGATGGTGCGCGTCCGAGTCTTCAGCATGCTGTCGACCGACGACCTTGCCCTCGTGGAGCGCTTCCTCGACGAGGCCCATGCACTCGACTGTTCGCAACTGAACGACCACCTCCAGGTCGACCTCACCACCGACCCGCGGCCCGGGTTCGTCGGAGCGCTCGCCTTCGGCGACGACGACGAGGTGGTGGGGTACGCACAGGGTTCCACAGGCAACGACGGATTCGTGGTCGATGCCATCGTGTCGTCGCGGTTCCGAGGTGATGTCGACGACGCTCGAGTGGAACTGCTGCGGCATGTCATCGCGACCCTTCCGGAGGGGGCAGCCGTCACGTGGTGGACGCACGACGGCACCGATGCGGCACCGATGGCGGCATCGCTCGGCATGGAGCCCGGTAGGGCGCTGCTGCAGATGCGCCGACCCCTCCCGACTCCCGACCACACCGACGTGGCGGTGCGCCCCTTCGAAGTGGGTCGCGACGAACTGGCATGGCTCGAGGTGAACAACGCGGCGTTCGACTGGCACAGCGAGCAGGGCGGCTGGAGCCTGCACGCACTCCAGCAGCGCATGCGCGAGCCCTGGTTCCGCCCGAGCGGGTTCCTGTTGCACGAGCGCGAGGGGAAGTTGGCGGCCTTCTGCTGGACCAAGCTGCACCCCGGTCGCTCATCGGGGGGTGCGGTGGTGGGCGAGATCTACGTCATCGCCGTGCACCCGGCCTTCCACGGCCTCGGCCTCGGCCGGGCCCTCACCCTGGCGGGCCTGCAGGCGTTGCACGGTGCCGGCGCCACCGAGGGAATGCTCTACGTCGATGCCGGCAACACACCGGCCATCCACCTCTACGAACAGCTCGGGTTCGAGGTGGCACACACCGACCGGGCCTACATCCGCACCCCCGAAGGAAGTTCCTCGTGACCACGCTCGACCACTCGCCCACCGCCGACGACCTGCCTCGCTGGAGCGCCACCGACCTGCACGAGTCGTTCGATGCCCGCTCGTTCACCGACGCGATGGAGCGCACCGGTGCCGACGCCTCGCGGCTCGAAGCCCTGTTCGAGGACCACGGCATCCGCGCTGTGGAGCCACGACCGGTGACTGCCGACGACGGTGCAGCCGCCGACGCCGTGGTGGCCGCCCTGAACGACTTCCATGCGCACGCCGAGCTCACCGAGGCCTACATCTACGCCAGCACCAGCACCAACAGTTTCGACGAACGGGCCGAGGCGCTGCTGGCTGAACACGAGATGACCGCGACGCGGGTGAGGCCCCTGACAGCCCGGTTCGCCGCCTGGATCGCCGCACTGGGTGTCGATGCACTCTCCGATGTCAGCCCCGCCGTGGCCGAGCACCGCGAACCGCTGCTGAAGCTGGCCGCACGGAGTGAGCACCAGATGAGCGAGGCCGAGGAGGGTCTCTACGCCGCGTTGCTCGCCTCCGGCTCGAGCGCCTGGGGTCAGTTGCAGCAGACAGTGACATCGCAGCTCACCACCACTGTGCACATGCCCGATGGCACCGCCCGAACGCTGCCCATGGCGGCGGTACGCGGCCTCGCCTCCAACGCCGACCCCGCCGTGCGCAAGGCGGCCTATGACGCCGAGATGACCGCGTGGCCTCAGGTTGCCACCGCGTGCGCTGCGGCGATGAACGGGGTGAAGGGCGAGGCCAACGTGGTGAACCGTCGGCGCGGCTGGCCCAGCCCGCTCGACGCGTCACTGTTCGCCAACAGCGTCAGCCGACCCACGTTCGAGGCCATGCACCAGGCCGTCACCGACTCGCTGCCCGACTTCCGCCGCTGGATGCGCAGCAAGGCACGGCTCCATGGCCACGATGGTCCGTTGCCGTGGTACGACATGTTCGCTCCCCTGCCGTTCGCGCCCTCGGCCATCAGTTGGGACGACGGCATCGACATCGTGCGCAACGCCTTCCACGCCTACGGCGGCCCCCTGGGCGGCATCGTCGACCGTGCGTTGCAGGAGCAGTGGATCGACGCCGGACCCCGGCCGGGCAAGGTGGGTGGCGCCTTCTGCATGCCCTTCGTCGACGACCGATCGCTGGTGTTGCTGAACTGGAGCGGCAGCGTCGACTCGGCGCAGACGACGGCCCACGAACTGGGTCACGCCTACCACAACACCCAACTCGCACGCCGCACGCCGCTGCAGAAGGCCGTGCCGATGGCGTTGGCGGAAACAGCCAGCATCTTCTGCGAGACCCTCGTGGTGGAGGAAGGGCTCCAGCGACTGCACGGACGAGACCGACTGGTGATGCTCGACACCGACCTGCAGGGTTCGAACCAGGTGGTGGTCGACATCCGCAGCCGTTTCCTGTTCGAGACGGAGGTGTTCACCCGCCGCCAGCGCCGCACGCTCGGTGTGAGCGAACTCAACGAGCTCATGCTGCAGGCACAGGCCGACGCCTACGGCGACGGGCTCCTGCTCGAGACGCGGCATCCCCACATGTGGGCGTTGAAGCCGCACTACTACGGCTCGCACTTCTACAACTGGCCCTACACCTATGGCCTCCTGTTCGGTCTCGGGCTCTACGCGCAGTATCGCAACGACCCCGAACGGTTCAAGGCGCACTACGACGATGCGTTGTCGCGTGCCGGCATGAACACGGCAGAGGAACTGGGTGCGGTGTTCGGTTTCGATGTCACCGACCTCGCGTTCTGGACCGCCAGCCTCGACGTGGTCCGCACACGCATCGACGCGTACGACGAACTGGCCGCCGAGGTCGCGTGACCTCGCTCTACACGCCCGACCGAGCCGAACTCGCGGATGTGCTGCAGGGCGAACCGCGCTACCGACTCGATCAGGTGTGGGACGGCCTCTACGGTCAACTCGCCGCACCCGCCGACATCTCCAACATTCCGAAGGGGCTTCGTCAGCGGCTCGAGACGGAGCTCCCGACCTCTCTGACGCAGGTGGTACGGCGGGTCAGCGACGGCGGCGACACCGTGAAGTACCTGTGGGAGTTGCACGACGGCGGCAGGATCGAGACCGTGCTGATGCTCTACCCCGACCGGGTGACCGTGTGCGTCAGCAGCCAGGCCGGCTGCGCCATGGCCTGCGGTTTCTGCGCCACCGGGCAAGCTGGCTTCACCCGTCACCTCACCGTGGGCGAGATCGTCGAGCAGGTGGTGGTGGCCGGCCGCGAGGCCCGGGCGATGGGACGCCGCCTCGCCAACGTCGTGTTCATGGGCATGGGCGAGCCGATGGCCAACGAGGCCGCCGTCTGGAGCGCTGTCGAGCGTTTCCACGGCGCCATCGGGATGTCGGCCCGTCACCTCACCATCAGCACGGTCGGCCTCGTGCCCGGCATTCGCACCCTGGCGACCAGGCCCCTGCCGGTGAACCTCGCGGTGTCACTGCACGCTGCCAACGACTCGCTGCGCGACGAGCTGGTACCGATCAACAAGCGCTACCCGCTCGATGCGCTGATGGCTGCCTGCGCCGACTACCTCGCCGTGAAAGGGCGCCGCATCTCATTCGAGTGGGCCCTCATCGCCGAGGTCAACGACCGACCCTCCGATGCCGCGGAACTGGCTGCACTGTGCCGACGTTTCCACCTTCCGGCGCACGTGAACCTCATCCCGCTGAACCCCACCCCGGGCTACCCCACTGTCGGGTCGAGCCCGAAGAAGGTGTACGACTTCCGCGACCGCCTCGAGGCGCTCGGGGTGAACGCCACGGTGCGCCGCAATCGCGGCACCGACATCGACGCCGCGTGCGGGCAGCTCGCTGCCGGGCAACCGGTCACCCTGAAGCCACCCCGGGCGCGCTGAGGGTCAGCGGTCGTTCACGTACCTGGGGTTCGCCACGGCCAGCTTGTCGAGCACGCTGGCGAACACCGCTGCTCGCACCTCCGCCAGGCGGTCGTCGAGTTCGCCCTCGCGTATGCGGCGAGCGAGCTCCGTGTCGTCGGCGCAGTCGAACGCGGCCAGCCGGGCGGTGTGCGCAGCAGCCTGCTGGGGGCCCACCTCCAGTTCGCGTTCCACCATCGCCAGCACGTTCACCGCGACACGGGCGTTGAACTGCAGGCGCCCGCTCGTGCCACTCATCACGTCGCGCTCGAGCCACTCGCGGACGGCCTCCACCAGCTCTCGCGCCGACGGCACGTCGTGCGGGTTCACCATCGCCCCTCCAGTGCCAGGAACAGGTCGTACTCGTTCTCGCACACTCGCCGGCCGATGGCGGCCAGTTCGTGGCTGCGTGCGGCTCCCGACAGGTGCGCCTGCGCCTGGCCGATGCACATGATGCCCCACTTGAGGGTGCCCAGCACCTCCCACCACCGCACCACATCGGGGTCGACCTCCGTGCCGCTCGCCTCGGCGTAGGCGTCGAACAACTGCTGGTACTCGCCGACGCCGGCGACGGGCAACGGGG
>CAZQPJ010000144.1:0-6489 GCA_964595105.1 uncultured Bifidobacterium sp. | reverse complement strand
CGACCTGGTCGCTGGACTCGAGGCCGGCGCCGACGACTACCTCACGAAGCCGTTCGCACCAAAGGAGCTCTCGGCCCGAATCAGGGCGCTGCTGCGCCGCATCAGGCCCATCGCCCCCGGGCATGCACGTCTCGTGTTCGGCGAGTTGGAGATCATCCCCGACGAAGGAAAGGTCACCCGTGGCGGCGAGGAAGTGCACCTCACCAAGACGGAGTTCCGCTTGCTCTGCGAACTCGCCCAGAACCCCGGTCGGGTCTTCAGCCGCGAGAGCCTGCTCGACAAGGTGTGGGGCCACGACTACTTCGGCGACGGCCGCCTCGTCGACGTTCACGTTCGACGCCTCCGCACGAAGGTGGAGGCCGACGCCGCAAATCCTCGCCACGTGGTGACGGTGCGCGGCCTCGGGTACCGCCTGCAGTCCTGACCGGTGAGCCTCGACCCGACATCCGAACTGGTGCTGCCACCCACCACGCCGTGGTCGAGGCTTCGCGAGCGGGTGGCCAAATGGCAGCCGCGCCGGCTCGGGCTGCGAACCCGCATCTTCCTGATGTTCGGCTTCGGGGCGTTGTTCCTCGCCGTGTTCCTCGCCGCCGTGGCGTACACGTTCACCCGCAGCAGCGTGGTGACCGAACGCGACCGGGCGGCCGTGGAGCAGGCCTACCGCAATGCCCAGGTGGCCCAGAACGAGCTCAGCACCAACAACCCGTCCGCGAGCGCCGCGCTCGAGCGGCTCCGCTCGCTCGGCGTGCAGCGCTTCGCCATCAACTACCGCGGCACGTGGAGTGCCCCCACTGCGCAGTACGGTCCCGACGCCATCCCCGAGAGTCTGCAGAAGCGGGTCATCGCCGACGGCACGCCGTCGCGAATGATCACGCGCATCGACGGGCAGCCTTCGATCGTGGTGGGAATTCCGCTCACCGTGACACAGGCGAGCTACTTCGAGTTCGTTCCGCTCGCCGATGCCGCATCAACGCTCAGCAGCGTGCTCCTCAGCCTGCTCTTCGCCGGGTTCATCACGACCCTGGCAGGCGCTCTGCTCGGCACGCTGGTGGCGGGACGCGCCGTGCGGCCGCTGGGCGAGGCAGCGCAGGCAGCGCAGGCGATTGCGGGCGGTCGCCTCGACACACGCCTCGAGCCCACCGATGATCCCGACCTTCGCCTCCTCGCCAACACCTTCAACGACATGGCGGCGGCACTGCAGGCCCGGGTGGAGCGCGACGCACGGTTCACCAGCGATGTCAGCCACGAACTCCGTTCACCGCTGATGACCCTCGCCGCCAGCGTCGAGGTGATGCAGGCTCGCCGCGACGAGATGCCCGACCGTGCACAGGCCGCACTCGACCTGCTCGTGGCCGACGTCGCCCGGTTCCAGGGTCTCGTCGAGGACCTGCTCGAGATCTCCCGCTTCGATGCCGGAGCCATCAGGCTGAACCTCGAGGATCTCGCAGTGGCAGAGTTCGTTCGGCAGGCGGTGGCCGTCAGCAGCATGCCCGCAACGAAGGTCGTCGTCACCGAACGCAGCGAGCGGGTGGTCATCCGCGGCGACCGACGACGCCTCGCACGTGTGGTGGCCAACCTCATCGACAACGCCCGACTGCACGGCGGTGGCGATGCAAGCGTGTCGGTCACCGAGCCCGAGGGTGAGGGCGAGCCGCTCGGCCACATCTGGATCGTGGTCGAGGACCACGGTGCCGGTGTGCCCGTCGAGGAACGCCATCTCGTGTTCGAGCGCTTCGCGCGCGGCGCGGTGGCAGGCCGCCGCAGCAGCAGCGACGGCGCCGGACTGGGGCTGGCACTGGTCGACGAACACGTTCGACTGCACGGTGGTCGGGTGTGGATCGAGGACCGCGCCGACGGAGAGTCCGGTGCCAGATTCGTGATGGAACTGCCCGCCGAGGAGGTGCAACTGTGAGCCGGGCCCGGAGAGCCAATGTTCGGACGCTGGCCGTCTGTTCGCTCGGCATCGTGCTGCTGGGCGCGTGCGGCATCGCCAACGACGAAAGCCCCCGCGACGTCCCGCCGGTCGACCAGTTGGAACTCGGCGTGAACACGGACCGGGGCGCAGGTGATTCACGCGGTACGTCACGCATCTACCTGTTGGCCCCCGCTCCCGCCGGCCAGACGGCATTGCTGCAACCCGTTGCGCGTGACGTCGACGAAACCCCGTCGGCACTGCTCGAGGCCCTGTTCTCGGGACCGAACGCCCGCGAACTCGCCGACCAGTACAGGTCGGCCATGCCCGACGGCACCGCACTCCGTTCGGCACAACTGCAACGAGGTGTGCTGGTGGTGGACGTGTCGTCGCAGATCCTCCAGCTGTCGGGTGGTGACGTGGTCGACGCGTTGGCGCAGGTGGTGTTCACCGCGTCCGAGGCGCAGGGCGTACGCGCCGTCCGCGTGCTCGTCGACGGCAAGCCGCAGCAATGGCCCACCGGCAACGGAGAGCTCCGCGACGCGCCGCTGACCGTCTACGACTTCCCCAGTCGGGTGGCGTCGGCCCAGCCCGCCTACCCGGCCATTCCCACGCCCTCCCAGCCGTAGCGTCGAGGCTCAGCCGAAGAACACCTCGGCCACCTCGTGGTAGAGATGGAGGTCGACCGTACGGGTGCCGCCCAGCGCGTCGGTGAGGGGCACGGGCAGCACCTCGTTGTTGCGCAGCGCGACCATGCTGCCCCATGCACCGAGGTGCACCGCATCGATCGCCGCCACGCCGTACCGGGTGGACAGGACGCGATCGAATGCGGTGGGCGTGCCACCGCGCTGGATGTGTCCCAACAGCACCATGCGGGTCTCGAAACCCGTTCGCTCCTCGATGGCGTGGGCAATGGCATCGGCCACTCCCCCGAGGCGCACGTGACCGAACTGGTCGTACACCTTGTCGCGTCCGGCGATGGTGCCCTCCTTCGGCTCGGCGCCCTCGGCAACCACCACGATCGATGCATACCGTCCACGTTCGTGGCGGGCCTTCAACAGCGCACACACCGCATCGATGTCGAACGGCTGCTCGGGGATGAGGATGGCCGTGGCACCACCGGCGATTCCGGCGTAGGTGGCGATCCACCCGCTGTGCCGACCCATCACCTCCACCACCATCACGCGGTCGTGGCTCTCGGCCGTGGTGTGCAGTCGGTCGATCGCATCGGTGGCGATCTGCACCGCGGTGTTGAATCCGAACGTGACGTCGGTGCCCACCACGTCGTTGTCGATGGTCTTCGGCACCCCGATGATCGGCAGGCCGAGGTCGGCGTGGAGGCGTGCAGCCACGGTCAGCGACCCGTTGCCACCGATCACCACCAGGGCGTCGATCCGCAGGTCGGCAAAGGCGGCCTTCACACGGTCGAGCCCGTCAGGTGTGTCGTAGGGGCTCCCACGACGTGTTCCCAGCAGGGTGCCACCGCGAGGCAGCATGCCCCGCAGCGACGCTACGTCGAGCTTCATGAATCGCTGTTCCATCACGCCGTCCCAGGCGTCGTGGAAACCGATGAGTTCGTCGCCGTAGACGACCTCGCCCTTCCGCACGATCGCTCGGATGACCGCGTTGAGGCCCGGGCAATCGCCGCCACCTGTCAGAATGCCCACACGCACGCGGTAGAGGGTAGAGGCACCGCGGCGCCACGGAGGAGACTTTTCGATGGCGTGGGATTCCACACGACCGGTTCCCTGGAAACGACTGCTGATCGAATGGGCGGTGATCGGCATCGTCATCGCCGCCGTGTCGTACTTCGGCACCAACAACCATCGGGCCGAGAGCTACATCTCGATCTTCCTCGCCGGTTTCGTCTATCTGGCGGTGGGAGCCGTGCTGGCGAAGTTCGGCTACGCCCGCAAGTCGCTGAAGCAGATCCGCACGGAGACCACGGCCCGGCAGGCCGCCTCGAACACTGCTTCCCCGGCCATCAGGGCCCGCCCTGCGCCCACGAGCCGCACCTCCACCGGCCCGTCGAACCGACCCAGGAAGAAGAAGCGCTGACGCCATGACCGAACCCTTCGTGATCGCCATCGACGCTGGCACCACCGGAGTGCGCAGTCGAGCCGTCTTCCCGGGCGGCGCCGCCCGTACCGTGGCCTCCTACCGGGAGTTCACCCAGCACTTCCCCGAGCCCGGCTGGGTGGAGCACGACGCCGCCGAAATCTGGCAGGCGGTGAAGGCCACCCTCCGCGACGTCATCGACCAAGTGGGAACACCCACCGCCATCGGCATCACCAACCAGCGCGAGACCGTGCTCGCCTGGAACCGCCGCACCGGCGAACCGTATGGCACCGCCATCGTGTGGCAGGACCGCCGAACAGCAACCCGCTGCGAGGAGTTGGCCGCGGCCGGCCACCTGCCACGCGTGCGCGACATCACGGGTCTGGTGCTCGATCCGTACTTCAGCGGCACCAAGGCGGCGTGGCTCCTCGCTCACCGCGACATCCCGGTGGATGCCGACCTAGCCATCGGCACCATCGACGCGTGGCTCGTCTGGAACCTCACCGGTGGTGAGGTGTTCGCGACCGACCCCAGCAACGCCAGTCGCACCATGCTGTACGACATCCGGCGCCTCGAATGGAGCGCCGAGATGTGCAGCCTCCTCGGCGTGCCGATGGAGGCACTGCCGGAGGTGAAGCCCTCGAGCGGCCGTTTCGGGGTCACCTCCGACCGATGTGGCGTGCCGGCCGGCATTCCCGTGTCGGGCATCGCCGGCGACCAGCAGGCTGCCCTGTTCGGACAGGCGTGCTTCGCCGACGGGATGGCGAAGAACACCTACGGCACCGGCAGTTTCGTGCTGATGAACGTCGGCGCCACGTGCCCAGCGCCCGCCGAGGGAATGCTCACCACCGTGGCATGGGTCCTCTCCGACGGCACGGCGGCGTACGCCCTCGAAGGTGCCATCTTCGTCACCGGCGCTGCCGTGCAGTGGCTGCGCGACGGCCTGCAGATCATCTCCTCGGCCGACGAGGTGGGCCCGCTCGCCGCGTCGGTGAGCGACTCGGGCGGCGTCTACCTCGTGCCCGCCTTCACCGGCCTCGGCAGTCCGTGGTGGGACCCATTCGCACGAGGCACCATCGTGGGCATCACGCGTGGCACCAGTCGCGCCCACATCGCCCGCGCCGTGGTGGAGGCCATGACCTACCAAACCCGCGATGCGGTCGATGCCATGACCCGGGCGGCGGGCGTGGAAGTGCGTGATCTGCGGGTCGACGGCGGCGCGTCGGTGCTCGACTCGATGCTCCAGATGCAGGCCGACCAACTCGGGGTGACCGTGCGTCGCCCGGTTGACCAGGAGACCACGGCACTCGGCGCCGCCTATCTCGCCGGCCTGGCCGAAGGCGTGTGGCCGTCGCTCGACGCCATCGCCGCCGAATGGGCTGTCGACGCCGTGTTCGAGCCGGAACCCGACCGTACGTTCACCGACCTCGGACACACCGCCTGGCTCCGTGCGGTGGAACGCTCGCGGGAGTGGGCCGAGCGGTGAATCGCCGGTCGACGGTGGCCGAGTCGGCATCGCCCGACGCGGTGCTCGAACACGTGCGCAGCCATGGTCATGTGGTGGTGCCGATCGCCAACGGCGAACCGCCGGCGCTCCTCGATGCCATCGAAGCCGCCGCCGAGCGCAGCGAGATCGACGGTGTCACCGTGCACCAGATGCACGCCCTGCGAGATCGCCCCTACCTCCACGGCGAGTACGGCGACCGACTCCGCCACGTGTCGTACTTCCTGTCCCCCGTCACCCGACCGTGTTTCCAGGCCGGCACCGTCGACCTGGTGCCGAACCACTTCAGCGAGGTGTACGACCACATCCGGCACCGCGCGAACGACCCCCTGGTGGTGGCCGCAGCGTCGCCACCCGACGCCCACGGCTACTTCAGCCTCGGGGTGAGCGCCGACTACACGAGCAGCTTCATCGGACGCGCCCGGTTCTTCCTCGAGGTGAACGAGCACATGCCTCGCACCTTCGGGCGCAACCAGATCCATGTCAGCCAGATCGAGGGGTGGTTCCGGGCGAACCGCTCGCTCGTGGACGTCGCACCACCCGCCATGGTCGAGCACGACCACACCATCGCGGCACTGGTGGCCGACCGCATCCCCGACGGCGCGACGCTGCAGACCGGCATCGGCGCCATCCCCAACGCCATCATGAGCGCGCTGGCCCACCACCGCGACCTCGGCGTGCACACCGAGCTGCTGAGTGACGGCCTCGTCGACCTCGTCGAGTCGGGCGTCGTGAACGGGGTCCGCAAGCTCCACAACCGCACGAAGGTGGTGGGAACCTTCGCCCTGGGCACGAAGCGCCTCTACGACTTCCTGCACGAGAACACGGCGGTGGAGCTCTGGAGCGCTCGCTACGTGAACGATCCGCGCCTGCTGAGCCGAGAGCACAACTTCGTCAGCATCAACGCCACCCTGTCGGTCGACTTCCTGGGCCAATGCGCCTCGGAGACGCTCGGCGGTCACTACTACTCGTCGTCGGGCGGCCAGGTCGACTTCGCCCGGGGCGCCATGTACAG
>CAZQPJ010000143.1:0-6515 GCA_964595105.1 uncultured Bifidobacterium sp. | reverse complement strand
GTGGTGAGCCACACCGAACCGCACCACACGCCGGCAGCACCCAGCGCCATGGCCGCCGCCATCTGGCGGCCGCGGCCGATGCCGCCGGCACCCAGCACCGGCACGGGTGCCACTGCGTCGACGATCTCGGGGATCAGCACCATCGTGCCCACCTCGCCGGTGTGCCCGCCCGCCTCGGCGCCCTGGGCGATGATGAGGTCGACCCCGGCCGCCACGTGACGCTGGGCGTGTTGTGCCTTGCCGGCCAGTGCGCCGATGAGGCGACCCTCCTCCTTCACGCGGTCGATCATGTGCTGGGGTGGCGGACCGAGCGCGTTCACCAGGAGGCGCGGCGAGTGCGCGAGGGCGATCTCGAGCAGCGGGTCGGCCTGCGCCGCGGAGAACGGTGCGGCGGTACCGCTGAGGTCACCGACGGTGCGGCTCACGGCGCGTTCGTCGGTGGGCAGCGCTGGCACGTCGTACTTCTCCATCAGCCGGTCGACGAACTCGCGGTGCTCGGCCGGGATGAGGTTCACGATGTCGGCCATGGTGAGGCCGCCCTGGTCGCTGCCGGCGTACTTGGCGGGCACGATGAGGTCGACGCCGTAGGGGCGGTCACCCACCTCGTTCTCGATCCAGGCGAGGTCGATCTCGAGCTGGTCGGGCGTGTGCGCCACGGCACCGAGCACTCCCATGCCACCGGCCTTCGTGACGGCGGCCACGACGTCGCGGCAGTGGGTGAAGGCGAGGATCGGGACATCGATGCCGAACATGTCGGTGACGGGTGTCTTCATGCGAGTTGCTCCAGTGCGCGGGCGAGCCGGTTGACCGCCTCACCGAGTTGGGCCGGGCCGAGAGTGGAGTACGAGAAGCGGGCCTTGGCGTCGACCCGCTGGTCGATGGTGAAGGCGTTGCCCGGTACGAACGCGACGCCGTTCTCGACGGCTTTCGCCAACAGCGCGGTGGTGTCGGGCACATCGGCGAACTCGGTCCAGAGGAACATGCCGCCCTCCGGCCGGTGGAATGAGATGCGGTCGCCGATGGTCGACTCGAGGGCATCGGCGAGGGCGTGGCACCGCTCTCGGTACATCGGAACGATGCGTGCCTTCTGGGCGTCGAGCCAGCCGGGCTGCGACACGATGTTGGCGAGAAGGAACTGGGGGAAGGTGGCGGTGTGCAGGTCGGCGGCCTGCTTTGCCCGCGTCACCCATGCCATCACCTCCGGCGGCCCGATCATCCAGCCCACGCGGAAGCCGGGTGCGACAACCTTCGAAAACGTGCTGAGGTGCACCACCCGCCGGCTGAACGCAGCGACGGGTGGCAGTGGTTCACCGGCGAAGCGGATGGCGCCGTACGGGTCGTCCTCGATGACCACCAGTTCGTAGCGGTCGGCGAGTTCAGCCAACAGCTGACGCCGCTCGAGCGACATCGTTGCACCCGACGGGTTGTGGAAGTTGGGCACCACGTACACCAGCCGGGGTCGCAGGCCGGCGGCGAGGCGCTCGGCGAGCAACTCCACCTTCATGCCGTGCTCATCGCCGGGGATCACCTCGAATCTCGGTTCGAACAACTCGAGCGCCTGCACGGCCCCGAGGTAGGCCGGCGATTCGCTCACCACCACGTCGTCGCGGTGGATGAAGATCTTCGCCAGCAGGTCGAGCGCCTGCTGCGAGCCGTGCGTGACGACGATCTCGCCGTCGACGGACACCGGCCGACCGAGTTCCACCGAGTAGTGGTCGGCGATCCAGCGGCGAAGGTCGAGCACACCGTCGGTGGCCGAGTACTGCACCACCCGTGGGCCGAACTCGCCGAGCAGGCGGTCTGCCTCGCGGCGGAGATCGGCCATCGGGAAGCTGTCGGGCGTGGGCAGTCCTCCGGCCAACGACAGCATGTCGCTCATCTCGGTCACCTTCAGCAGGTCGCGGATGGCCGACGAGCGCAGACCCTTGGTGCGGTTGGCGAACGTGAAGTGCATCACTTTCCACGGTAGTGGTTCGGCGCAGGTGGCTAGCATCCGGCCGATGTCGTTGTTGGCGTGTCCGGCGTGCCGGGGCGAGGTGCGCGAATCGCACGACGTCGACGGGTGGCGTTGCGCATCGTGCGCAGCACTCTGGCCGGTGATCGACGGCGTGGGCCGCTTCCTCCCACCCGATCGTGCCGAGTACTTCGAGTCCTTCCTGCGCGACTACACGACGGTTCGGCACGCCGAGGGAAGGGCCGGGTACGACGATTCGTACTACCGCCGGCTGCCCGAGCCGACACCGGGCGACGTGCTGTTCGAGCAGTGGCGGATGCGTTCGGTGTCGTGGCGGGCGCTCCGAGAACGGGTGTTGGCGAAAGTCCCGCAGCACGGTGTGGTGGTCGACGTCGGGGCCGGGGTCGGCTGGCTGTCGAACCGGGCCACCGAGCTCGGCCTTCAGGCCGTCGCCATCGACCTCAGCGTCGACGCCGACGACGGCCTGGGCGCCGCAGCGCGCTTCCGGTTGGATGGTCACCTGAGGTTCGGCGTGCACCAGGCCGAGATGGCGGTGCTGCCGCTTCGTTCGGCCGTGGCCGACGTGGTGGTGTTCAACGCCAGCATCCACTACGCCACCGACCTTGCGCAGGTGCTCGCCGAGGCGCTGCGAGTTGTGCGGCAGGGCGGTGTGCTGGTGGTGATCGACTCGCCCATCTACCGGCGAGCTCGTGATGGCGAGGCGATGGTGGCCGAGCGCCATGCCGACTTCGAGCGGCGCTTCGGCACGCGGTCCGACTCGGTGCCGTCGATCGGATTCCTCACACTGCCGATGCTGCGCGCCGCGGCACCCGAGGTGCGGTGGCGGCGCCACCGACCCTGGTACGGATGGCGATGGGCGTGGAAGCCGTGGCGGGCGCGGCTGCGTGGCCGTCGGGCCCCGAGCAGGTTCGAACTGCTGGTGGGTAAGGTTCGGCCATGACGACACTTCGTGAGGTGTGGGCCGAGGGCGGGTCGGCCGTCGGTGTGTGGCTGTCGGTCCCGTCGGTGGTCACCGCCGAGACGGTGGCTCGTTGCGGGGCCGACTTCGTGTGCGCCGACCTGCAACACGGAGCCATCGACGAGATGGTGCTCGCCGGCATGGCGCAGGCGGTGCTGCTGGGCGGGTCGCGGCCGCTCGCCCGTGTGGCGTGGAACGACATGGTGTCGATCGGGCGGGCGCTCGACATGGGTGCCGAGGGTGTGATCGTGCCCATGGTGAACAGCGCCGAGGAAGCCGCGGCTGCCGTGGCGGCAGTGCGGTATCCGCCGCAGGGGCAGCGCAGTTTCGGACCCCTGATGGGCGGCATGCGCGAGCCGGGGTATCGCTACGAGGCGAACGACCGACTGGCGGTGATCCCGATGATCGAAACGGCGACAGCGCTCGACCGACTCGACGACATCCTCGCAACACCGGGCATCGACGCGATCTACGTGGGCCCCGACGACCTCGGCCTCAGCCTCGGGTTGCCGCTCGGCACCCGCGATGAGTCGCCCGTGTTCGCCGAGGCCGTGGCCGCCATCCTCGCTGCGTGCCGTCGACACGGCGTGGTGCCCGGTATCCACGCCACCGGTGGCTGGGCGGCGCGGCGGCTCGAGCAGGGGTTCCGGATGATGGCAGCGATCTCCGAACTCAGTGCCATGCAGGCTGCCGTCACGCAGGCCGTGCACGAGGCGCGGGGTGGCGTATGAGCACCACGGGTGAACGACCCCAGCCACTCGGCGGCAACCAGATGCCCCGTTTCGGCGGACCCGCCACCATGATGCGCTTGCCGGCGCGCGACAGTGCCGATGGTCTCGACGTGGCATTCCTCGGGGTCCCGTTCGACATCGGTACCAGCAACCGCTCCGGAGCCCGTTTCGGGCCGCGGTCGATCCGCGCCGAGAGTTGCCTGTTGCGGCCGTACCACATGGCCACCCGTGCGGCGCCGTTCGACAGCCTCACCGTGGCCGACATCGGCGACGTACCGCTCAACACGTTCAACGCCCCTGCCTGCGTGCCCATCATCCGCGACTTCGTTGCGGGCGTACTGGCGGCCGGTGCCATTCCCATCTCCATCGGTGGTGACCACACCATCACCCACCCCATCCTCCAGGCGGTGGCAGCAGTGCACGGCCCGGTGGGGGTGGTGCACGTCGATGCCCACGCCGATGTGAACCCGCTGATGTTCGGCGAGCCGATCAACCACGGCAGCTGGATGCGACGTGCCGTGGAGGAGGAACTGGTCGACCCGAACCGGGTGGTGCAGATCGGTCTGCGCGGTACCGGCTACGCGGCCGACGACTTCGACTGGATCGCCGGCCTCGGCGCGCGGGTGGTGACGGCCGAGGAGTGCTGGCACAGGTCGTTGGCGCCTCTGATGGCCGAGGTGCGCGAGCAGATGGGCGACGCACCCGTGTACCTCACCTTCGACATCGATGGGCTCGACCCGTCGGTGGCACCCGGTACGGGCACACCGGAATACGGTGGGCTCACGGCCATCCAAGGGCTCGAGATCGTCCGCGGCTGCCGTGGCATGCGGTTGGTCGGCAGCGATGTGGTGGAGGTGGCGCCGATGTACGACACCTCCGGCAACACCTCGCTGCTCGGCGCCAACCTGCTGTTCGAGCAGCTCTGCGTGATGCCCGGCGTGGAGTACCGCGCCTGACTCCGACCACTTCCATGGCCCGACGCGGGGTCGGGGGTGTCACTGGGTTGCCGGTTCGCAGTCGGCCTCGCCGTCGGCGGTGGGCACCCGGCACAGCAGGTCGGCCGATGGCGTGCGGTCGATCTGCCGGGCGGTCCAGTCGCCGTGCGGGCCGTCGTGGCTCATCACGTAGGCGTTGGCGCGGTTGGGGTCGCCGGCCACGGCGATGAGGAACTTCGACGCGTCGCTGACGATCGGCACCATCCGGTCGGGATCGTCGCTCTCGGCGAACACGGCCGGCACGATGCCCTCCGCCACGAGGTCGGTGAGGCGTCGCCGGCCGGCAGTGAGGTTCGACCACTCGCCGATCAACTTCTCGAACTTCCACGCAGGGATCCGGGCGTGCTGGAACAGAGCGTGCTTCACGTCACGCCGACTCCAACCCCCACGTGCGAACACCCGCGCCAGCAGTGGTGAGAGCACGAGGAGGGGCCGGTGCTGGTGATGCCCCAGCCCGTGGATGTGCGTGAGGTCCCACCCCGTCACTCGCGCAAGCCCGTCGGCGAGATAGGGGATGATCTCGTCGGGGGTCGACCCGAACACGCTGCCGACGATGATGCCGGAGTTGATGCGGCCGATGGTGATGACGTCGTCGTGCGGGCCGAATCCGAACTCGCTGCTCAGGGGTGTCCACCCGATGTCGGAGAGGGTGGCGATGTCCTCCGCCAGCACCACGCGTGCCGAGTTGCCGAACGTGGCCTTGTCGTGCTCGTCGGTGGTGAAGCCGTGCACGTTGCGTTGGTAGAGCCGGAGGAATCGTCCGACGGCGGTGTTGGGTGCGCCGGCGCCGTCGCGCAGTGCGCCGGGCCCGCTGTTGAATCCGAGGTCGGCGGCGATGGGCCCGTCGAGCACCATCAACGCATCGGCGCCGGTGGTGTTGCCGCTGTGCTCGACGCCGTAGCGGGTGTCGGCCAGCACCTGTGCGATGGCGATGAGCACCGGCATCAGGTCGGGTGTGCAGCCGGCCATCACCGCGTTCACCGCGATCGACCACAGCGACATGTCACGTCCGGAAGGCCGGGCGACACCGAGCGTGCGCCACGGGTCGTAGCCGCCTGCGGCGAGGAACGACTCCACACGATCGCGGGTGGGGGGCACGATGGGCAGTCCATCGCTCCAGCCGCGACGGGCGAACTCGCGGTTCACCTGGTCGATGGTGCCGCTGACCACGATGTCGAGCGATGCCGGCTCGTGCGAGGTGTGGTCGCCGGCGTCGATCATCGACGTGAGCCCGGTCACCACCTGGTCGACCGTGTGGTCGAGCAGCGCCCGTCGCATCTGCTCGTACGACTGGGCGTCGACGTGACCCTTCAGTACGGCGAGCGGAAGGTTGTCGAAGCCGAGCCCTCGACCGGTGGCGGTCGCTTGCCGTTCGAAGCCCTCGCACACGAGCGACACCGTGGGAACGCCGGCGGCCTCACACGCAACGGATGCCCGCAACACGGCGGGCGTGCAGCTTCCTCAACAACCGTTCCCGCACACCACGGCGTCGACTCGGTACTGCGCGAGCACGTGGGGGAGCGCCCGCACCCTGGCGGCTTCGTCACCACCGTGGATGTTGCCGAAGGTGTCGTAGCCGATCACCTCGATGTCGTCGAACCGTTCCTTCAGCGCGGCTTCGAGAATGGGAAAGATCTCCTCGCCGCGGAACATGTAGTCCCACACGAACCCGATGCGCGCACCGGCGAGCGAGCGGAGCCGATCGGCAGGTCGCCGGGCCTGCACGCCCACGGGCGACTTGGGCCACACGACGTCGAAGGTCGGCTCGGGGACGGATGCGGGTTCGGTACTGCTCATCGCAATCGAGCGGGTGACGGGAATCGAACCCGCATAGCCAGCTTGGAAGGCTGGAACTC
>CAZQPJ010000142.1:0-6522 GCA_964595105.1 uncultured Bifidobacterium sp. | reverse complement strand
AGCGTCGCCTCGTCCGGAGGTGTCTTCAGGTAGAGCACGATGTCGGCGCTGACTCCGAGTTCCTCTGCAATGCGCACGGCATTGCTCGACGAGTTTCAATTCGGGTTGTGGTAGATGGTCACGTCGGCCATGACGGGAGGCTAGCCGCCTCCCTGCCACACCCCCGCCGTAGGGTGCCCCGCACACGGCTTCCCCCGAAACCACCGCCGCCACTGCGGCACGGCTCCCGGAGGTTGCCATGCACTCACCGCCACTCGCGCTCCCGCTTCCCGTTCGCACCGCTGCCGATGCGCTGCACGTCCTGTCACTCGCCATCGAGCGGCCGCTGTGCTGCGAAACCCACGCATTCCTCCTCGACGCCGACGGGGTGGGCGGCCTGCTCGTCGTGGTGTCGGGCACGGCGCACGCCGCCGCCGTGCTCGACGTGGTGGAGGTGATGGCCACGGCCGGCGGCCGGGTGCCCGGCTTGTGCTCCCTCGTGGTGGCCTCCGTGCGCCCCGATGGTGGGGTCGAACCATCCGATGTCGGGCTCTGGCACGAGGCGCGGTCGGTGGCCGAAGGCCACGACATCGACCTGCTCGAATGGTTCGTCATCGGCCCTCGCGGTGTCGGAACGCCGCGTTCGCTGGCGGGCGATGCCGAGCGCTGGCCGATCGGAGGCTGAGCCGTGTCAGACCTTTCGGCGCTCGGCAGGGCTCAACCGCAAGCCCGCTGCCCTGAGGCGTCGCACCAACTCGCGGCTCGAGGTGGGCACGGCACCCAGGCTCAGCATGTGGGCGTAGTGCTCCGCCGGCACGTCGTAGTGGTCGCCGTGGAAGCCGCGCCGGGGAATACCGGCCGCCTCGGCGAAGGCATGCAACTCGTCGAGGCTCGTGTCGCTCACCACGTGGCTCCACACCCGCCCGTGTTGCTGCCACATCGGCTCATCGATCAGCACCGCCATTGGGTCATAGCATCCCACCATGAGCAGTCCGGAGGTCGAACTGCGTACGGCGTGGCACCGGGTGGCGGGCGCGGCGCACGCGCAGCACGTCGATGCACTCCTGGCGCGACTGCGAGAGCCCCACCGCCGCTATCACACGGCCGTGCACGTCGTATGGGTGCTGCGTCACCTCCAGCGACTCATCGATGCCGATGCGCGCACCGCAACGCTCGACGTGGCGGCACTCCGACTGGCGGCGCTCTACCACGATGCCGTCTACGACGCGACGCGCACCGACAACGAGGCTGTCAGCGCGGCGCTCGCAGCCCGAGTCGCCGCCGACCTCGGCTGGGAGTCCGGTCGGTGCGAGCTCGTGCATCACCTCGTGATGACCACGGCCGGCCACGCACCCAGCGACCTTGCCAGCGCACTGCTCGTCGATGCCGACCTCGCCGTGCTCGGCGCATCGCCGACCGACTACGACGCCTATGTGCACGGGATCCGGTCCGAGTACGCCCACGTGAGCAGCGAAGGATGGCGCACCGGCCGGGCAGCCGTGCTCGAACGCTTCCTCGCTGCGCGCACCGTGTTCCACACCGAGTTCATGCAGCGAGAGCGCGAGGCGCGAGCCCGAGCCAACATGACTGCCGAACTCGCCGCCCTCGCCGCACCCCGACGGGGTGACAACCAACCGTGTGAATGACGATCAGCACACGTCGACGCACGGTCGGCGCACGTGAGTACACGGCCCGCAACGAGTCAGTGACAGGCGCAGGCGCCGCCGCACCCACCGCCCGTCGGCCGAGCCGCAGGAGCGGGGGCCGACGCACCGGAGGCGCCCACGCTGGCGAACACCGACAGCAGCCGTACCGCGCCGTCGTGACCCTGCGGGCAGGTGGCCGGGTCACTGGCCTGGCTCATCGGGCGACGCACCTCGAAGGTGTCGTCACAGGTGCGGCACTTGAACTCGTAGAGAGGCATCGCCCGGCACTCTAACCCGTCGCTGTGGTTGACTGTCAGCCGTGACGCACGTCTCGCCGCTCCCCACGCTCACCCCCGACACCGATGAGGTGACTCAACCCGGTGAGCCCACGGCAGCACACATCGTGAAGACGGCACCCGGCGAGAACGCGGCGGCGAAGGTGCTCGAGGCACGCATCTACGGCACTCCCCTCGAAGCACTGTGCGGCCACGTGTGGGTGCCCTCGCGTGACCCGAAGCAACTGCCGCTCTGCGAGGAGTGCAAGTCGATCTACGAGATGTACCGGTCGTTCAACGACGGCCTCAACGAGCGCCCATCCGAGTGACCGAACTCCGTATCCGCGAGGCCGTACGCGCCCTCATCGTCGACCCTCACCACCGGGTGCTGCTGGTGAGGTTCGAGTTCCCCCGGTCGGGCACGCGCTGGGCGTTGCCGGGTGGAGGACTGGAGCCCGGCGAGTCCGACCATGATGCGCTGCGACGCGAGTTGGAGGAGGAGGTCGGCCTCACCGACGCGGTCATCGGCCCGCACATCTGGAACCGCATGCACATCATCCCGTTCGAGAACGGCGAATGGGACGGCCAGCGCGAACGCGTCTACCTGGTGCACTCCGACCACTTCGAACCCCGGCCGCGTCTCCCCTGGGAGCAACTGCGCGCCGAGTTCCTCCACGAGATCCGGTGGTGGCACCAGCACGACATCGACGAGACCACGTCGTTCGTGCCGGCCGCGCTCCCCCACCACCTACGCGACGTGCTCGACGGCCGGGTGCCGAATCAACCGATCGACGTCGGCATCTGACGAATAGGGTTCGGTCGTGCCCTCCTGGTCGACCATCGCAGCCTTCGCCACCGCCTCGGTGGTGCTCCTCCTCATTCCGGGCCCGGCGGTGCTCTACATCGTGAACCGCAGCGTCAGCGATGGGCGCCGAGCCGGCCTGTCGGCCGCATCGGGACTCGCCCTCGGGAACCTCGTCCATGCCCTCGCCGCAGCCATCGGCCTCTCCGCCGTCATCGCCACCTCGGCCACCGCCTTCAACTCGGTGAAATGGTTGGGGGCCTCGTATCTCGTGTGGGTGGGGGTGCGAACGCTGATGAAGACCCCGCCCCCGATCGACCCCACACAACCGGGGGTGAGCGCCCGCCGAGCCTTCGGCCAGGGCGTGGTGGTGAACGTGCTCAACCCCAAGGTGGCCCTGTTCTTCCTGTCGTTCCTGCCCCAGTTCCTCCATGCCGAGCACGGCCGCGCCGGCCTGCAGGCGCTGGTGCTGGGCGTCGTGTTCGTGCTCATCGGCTTGTGCACCGACAGCAGCTATTCACTGCTCGCCAGCGGTCTGCGAGACATCCTGCTCCGCGGTCGCGTGCTGCCCTTCGTGCGTCGATGGGTGGCCGGCTCGGTGTTCATCGCCCTCGGTGTGGTGGCCGCCGGCGCATCGGCCGCATCGGCGCGATCGGGCACCGCCATGTCGCAGGTGCGTCCTCCCCGCTAGGTCGTTATCGTGCCCGCCGTGTCTGGCCACATGTGCGTCGTGGGCGACTTCGCCTGGGACGTGCTCATCCGAACCAACTCCGAACTGCTGCGCGGTGGCGACACCTTCGGCGAGGTGATGCTCACCCCCGGCGGCAGCGCGGCCAACGTGGCCGTCTGGGCGAGCCGAGCGGGAATGCGCACCGAGTTCGTGGGCAAGATCGGTCGTGACCGCTTCGGTCAGTTGGCGCAGGAAGACCTGGAACGCGAGCGAGTGGGCATCCACTTCGTCGAGACCGATGCACATCTCACCGGCTCGGTCGCGGTGTTCGTCGACCACACCGGCGAACGCTCGATGGTGTCGGGGCATGGTGCCGACTTCTACCTCCTACCATCCGAACTCCCCCGCGCCGCCATCGCCACCGCCCGGCACCTGCACCTCACTGCGTGGTCGTTCTTCGTGGATCCGCCTCGCGCCGCGGCCCGTGCCGCAGCTCGCATCGCCACCTCGGCCGGGGCCACCCTCAGTTTCGACCCCGGTTCATTCCAGATGATCGGCGAGATGGGCGTGCCCCAGTTCCTCGCCGTCACCCAGGACCTCGGCATCGACATCCTCCTTCCCAACAAGGAGGAGGGCAGCATGCTCACCGGCGGCCTCACCGACCCGGAGGAGATCGCCGCTGCACTGGCCGAGCTGTTCCCCGGGGCGCTCATCATGCTGAAACTCGATGCCGATGGAGCACTGGTCTACGAGCACGGTTCGGCCACGCACATTCCCGCCGGCACCAACAACCTCGTCGACGCCACTGGCGCCGGTGACTCGTTCGCCGGTGGCTTCCTCGCCCACTACCTCGAACATGGTGACGCCGTTGCCGCCGCACGCTTCGCCACCACGATCTCCGCCTGGGTGATCGAGCACCTCGGCGCTCGCCCCGAGGCCGACGCACGGCTGCGCACGCTGCTCCGTCGCTGATGTCGGAACCCATGAGGCCCGGCGACTGGGCGCGGTGGGCCGTGCCCGGCCTGGTGTGGGGCACGTCGTTCTACTTCATCGCCCAGGGCCTCGAGGCCTTCCCCGCTGCGCTCGTCACACCGCTACGCATCCTGTTCGGCTTCCTCACGCTCGCCTGCGTCCCCGCCGCTCGCAAGGGCAGCATCGAACGGCCCGACCGGAAACGGGTTGCCCTCCTCGGTGTCATCTGGATGGCGATCCCACTGTCGCTGTTCCCCTTCGCCGAGCAGCACGTGTCGTCATCGGTCACCGGCATGCTGAACGGGGCAACACCCATCTTCGTCACCACGGTCGCCGCCGGCATGGCACGTCGACTTCCCCACCGCCGCGCCATCGCCGGTCTCGCCATCGGCTTCCTCGGTGTGGTGCTCATCGCCCTCCCCACCGCCAGCGACGGCGGCAACTCGTGGCTCGGCATCGGCATGATCTTCCTCGCCCTCGTCTTCTACGGGTTCGCCCTCAACGTGGCCGTGCCGCTGCAGCAGAAGTACGGCAGCATTCCGTTGATGTGGCGAGCCCAGGGCGTGGCGCTCGCCCTCACGGTGCCGTTCGCCGTGCCGTCACTGGGTAACGTCCGGTTCGCGTGGGGCGCCTTCGCCGCCATGGTGGCGCTCGGAGCGCTCGGCACGGCACTCGCCTACGTCACCATGGCCGCCAACGCCGGCCGACTGGGCAGCAGTCGGGCCTCGGCCAGCGTGTACCTCATTCCCGTGGTGTCACTGCTGCTCGGCGCGCTCGTGCGCCACGAGCACATCGAGGCGCTGTCGGTACTCGGCTGCGCCGTGGCCCTGTTCGGCGCCTACCTGGCCACGTCGAATCGCGGCTGACGCCACCCTCAACGGAAGTTCCGGCTCCCGGCACTGGCGGGCACCGGCAGCGGGGTGAGTTCCTCGGCGACGATGTTGACGACACCCTCGGCACGCTCGAGCCGGCCGCGCACCAGCAACGCCGCCGCCCCGCGCGCCACGCGCCGATAGCGAGCCCAGCACCCCTTCGACACCACCACATTCATCAGCCCCGTCTCGTCTTCCAGGTTCATGAACGTGGTGCCCTGCGCGGTCATGGGGCGCTGACGATGGGTGACAACACCGGCCACCAGCACCTTGCTGCGCGGTTCACAGTGCGCGAGCTCGACCGAGGTGACCACACCGCGGCTGGCAAGTTGGTGTCGCAGGAATCGGGTGGGATGCCCGTTCGGCGCCACACCGGTGGCCCACAGGTCGGCCACCGCCACTTCCACCGGGTCCATGCCCGGCAGACGTGGCGCATGCTGACCCACCACGATGCCCTCCAGTCGGTCGGTGGTCGACTGCGCCGCAGCACCCACCGCCCACAACGCTGCCCGACGCTCGAGGCCCATACATTCCTCGAACGCGCCGGCCGTGGCGAGCGCCTCGAGGTGGGCGAGGTCGAGGTTCGGCACTCGCCGTACGAGGTCTTCCACCGAGGCGTAGGGGCGGCCCCCCTCGATCGCCGCCGCCAGTTCGGCGCCCACACCACGCACGCTCTGCACCCCCAGCCGCACCGCCACACCTCCCACGCTCGCGGCATCGACCTCGAGCGTGGCGGCGGCTCGGGAGGCATTGAGGTCGGGCGAACGCACCACCACACCGTGACGGCGGGCGTCCTGGCACAGCGAGTGCGGGCTCCAGAAGCCCATCGGCTGGGCGTTCAGCAGTGCCGCGCAGAACGCCGCCGGCTCGTGGTACTTGATCCACGCCGATGCGTACACGAGATAACTGAACGACACGCTGTGCGACTCAGGGAACCCGTAGTTGGCGAACGCCGCCATCTTGGTGAAGATCTCGTCGGCCACGGCACCGGTGATACCGCGTTCGGCCATGCCCTCGAACAGCCGCTGCTTCAGGCGTTCCATGCGCGCCCTGCTGCGCTTCGACCCCATGGCCTGCCGCAACTGGTCGGCCTCGCTGGGGGTGAACCCTGCCACGTCGATGGCCATCTGCATCAGTTGCTCCTGGAACAGCGGCACACCCAGCGTCTTGCCCAACGAGTTCTCGAGCAGTGGGTGCAGGTAGGTGACGGGTTCCTGTCCGTTGCGGCGCCGGATGTACGGGTGCACCTACCCGCCCTGGATGGGCCCGGGTCGGATTAGCGCCACCTCCACCACGAGGTCGTAGA
>CAZQPJ010000141.1:0-6591 GCA_964595105.1 uncultured Bifidobacterium sp. | reverse complement strand
CCCGCATAGCCAGCTTGGAAGGCTGGAACTCTAGCCATTGAGCTACACCCGCGAACGGGGCACAGCCTACCGGCGTCGTTCCTACACTTCGGCTCGTGGATGTGCGGCGTGCGGTGATGGGAGACACAGCGGGCATTGCCGCGGCTCGTCTGTCGAATGGTCCGGCTCACGACGACTCGGGCGCGTCGGCCGACTACTGCCGTCACCTCATCGAGCACGAGCACCTCTGGGTGGCGGTCGACGGAGATCGGGTCCTCGGGTTCGCCGGTGGCGTCGATGTGGGTGCGGCTCGGCTGTTGTCCGACCTCTTCGTGCATGCCGATGAACATGGCCGCGGTGTGGGAAAGGCGTTGCTCTCCGAAGTGCTGCACGGTGCCGCGCACATGTTCACGTTCGCGACGCACGACCCTGCCGCGGCGCCGATGTACGAGCGCGCCGGCATGACGCGTCGGTGCGAGGTGCTGACGCTCGAGATTCCGAGGAATCTGCTCGACCCTCGCAACAGCACTGCACGCCTCGAGGTGCGCTCCGTCGACCCGGATCGTGCGGCACGACTCGAGGCCGAGTCGACCGGGGTCGACCGTACGGGGACCTACCGGTACTGGGCAGGTCGGAGCCACTCGCACACGCTCGCCATCAGTGACCCCGAGGGGGTCGTGGCCGTCGGGGCGGTCAGGGTGGGTGTGCACTCGACACGTATCGAACACCTGTCGTTCACGTCCGGAGTGAGTCGTGGCATGTCGGCAGGTGAGTTCGAATTCGCCGTCCTCGCCGCCGTGTCGGGGCACCTTCCCGGCGATGAACTACAGGTCTCCGTGCTCGAGGAACGACCGGTGGCGGCGCTGTTGCAGCGCGATGGTGCGGTGGTGACAGACACGGCCGTCTACATGTCGACCACATCGGACCTGCTCAGCGAGCATGTGATGGTGGTCCATTCCGGTTTCGGTTGAGCGATAACACTCACGTAACACGACGAAAGTTCGCGCTGTGAAGGCGCCCTCGGATCGCTTATCGTGACCCGTGGAGGCGTTCGTGGTATCCGTATCGGTGCTTGGTGAACTGGAAGTGACGGTCGATGGGGTCGTTGTGTCCCTGCCGCGCGGTCTTTCCCGTTCGTTGGTGATGTCGCTGGTGGTCGACATCGACCGACAGGTCACCGATGAGGATCTCATCGATCGTCTGTGGGGCGGGGCGGCTCCCGCGAATGCGCATTTCTCCCTGCGCAACACCGTGAGCCGCCTCCGCTCCCTCCTCGGTCACGACGTCATCGAGCGCGACGAGGCGGGCTACCGCATGTCGTCCACCACGGTTCGAACCGATCTCGCCGAGCTCGTCGCCCGTCTGGCCGCGGCTGATGCCGCTGCCGCTGACGATCGTGCGCGCCTCGTGGAGTCCGCGCTGGCGCTGGTGCGTGGCCCGGCCTATGTGTCGGTGCGTCACGAGGCGTGGGCGGCGAAGGCAGTCGCCGAGGCCGACGAGCGCGTTGCGGCGGCCGAGGAGCACTGGGCTGAACTGTGTCTCGTGCGGGGGCGTGTGGGGGCCGAGCTCGGCCGACTCCGCGCTCAGGCGATCGACAAGCCGATGCGTGAAACGCGATGGCGTCAGCTTGTCGACGCCCTGGTCCTCGATGCTCGGCGCCCGGAGGCGTTGCGGGTTGCACACGAGGCGCGTCAGGCGCTGGCCGAATTCGGTATGTCGGTGGGTCCCGAACTCCGCGACGCCGAGCATCGCGCATTGCTCGATGGCGACCCGCAGGAGGCCGCGCTCACGCCCGGCGCCGCCAAGCTCGATGCCACCCGGCTCTGGCCCATCGTCGGTCGCTCGGTCGCCCTGCGTGACCTGTCGTCGGCTGCCGATGCGCACGTGGTGCGGTGGGTGATCGGTCATGCGGGCAGTGGCGTCACCCGTGTGCTGGCCGAGGCAGCCGCCCTCGCCCGCGACGGTGGTGCGATGGTGTGCGCCGTCGATGTGGAGGCCGCAGGTCGGGGTCATCGAGCGCTCGACGCGCTCGCTGCGGAATTGCATGCCGCTGCCCTCCTGGCAACCGGCGCCGAACTCGCGCCGGTCGAACCCGCCGACCCGTCGCCGATGCCGGAGGTTCGTGAGGCCCGACTCCGGACAGAACTCACGCGGGCCCTCACCGCCGTTGCGGGCGCGGCAGCGGTGTTGGTGGTGATCGACAATGTCCACCTGCTGAGCTCCACCGACAGTCGGGCGCTCGCCCACGTCGCACGGGAGGTGGTCGAGCGCGGTCTGCCGGTGTCGTTCCTCTGCGGCGAGGAGGCCGATGTGGTGGGGAGCGGCGTGTTGCGGCGCGCGGTGGTCGATGAACTGGGGGCGGGTGATCTGGAGGGTGCCACGGTGTCGCTCGGTTCGCTCGGGATCGCCGACGTCGTCGATCTCGTCGCACTGCTCGACCCACGACTCGACGATGATGCGGTCCGCCGTCTTGCCGAGGCAGTGGTGGGCGCCACGGTCGGTCATCCCCTCGCAACTGCCGAACTCGTTCGACATCAACTCACGGTCGGGCCCTCGGCACCACTTCCACTGAGCCTCGAGGACGCCATTCAGTCGCGGTTGTCCCGTCTCGGTGGTGCAGCCGTCGATGTCGTGCGGGTGCTGGCCGCAGCGGGCCGACCTGTCGGTGCAACGACGCTCGCCGACGCGTCGCCCTCCACGAGGGCTGCAGCGCGTTCGGCGATCCAGAAACTGGTCGACGAGCGACTCGTCGCCGAACTCGACGGCGGCCGCATCGACATCCGGATGCCGCAACTGATGTCGGTCGCCCTTCGGTCGCTCTCGTGGTCGGAGGTCACCCGAATCCGGCGTCGGCTCATCGATCTGCTGGAGGCGCAGCGCGACGACCCCGCGCTGATGGTCCACCTGCTGCTCGCCACATCCGGTGATCGGGCACGCCGCGACCCACGTCTCGACGGCCTCGTGCGCGATCTCCTCGATCGCCATGTCCGATCGACGGATTTCGACGGCGCGGTGGCGCTGGGCCGCGCGTACCTGGCGACGGTGGGAGCCGCCGACGCCCACGACGCGGTCGAGTTGGAGATCCGGGTGTTGTTGGCCACGGCGCTCTTCGCCGTGGGCGACGTGGCCGAGGCGAACAGCCTGGTGGAACTCGTGTCGGCACGTGCCGCGGTGCTGGATCTCCCCGAGCTGGTGGCCGATGCGTTGTTGGCACGTGGCCCCATCGAAACCGGCAGCTCCGATGCGCTCGACATCGCCGAGCGCGCCCAGGTGGTGCTGCCGCTGCTGCAACCCGACGATGTCGAGCGACGTGTGCGTCTCACCTGCTGGGCGGCGCACCACCTGTTCAACATCGGACAGTTCGAACGTGGATGCGACCTGCTCGACTCGGTCGATGCCGAGGCCAGGGCGGCGTCGCGCCCGCTCTGGAAGTCGCTGATGCTGACCATGCGGGTGCAGCAGAGTCTCTGTGTGGAGGGACGCCCGAAACTGGCGGTCGCCGCGCTCGAGGAACTGCGTGCCTGGAGCCGCCTCACCGGTGACGAACCGGCCGCCATCGGCGCCGCGACGATGGGACTCGCCGTCGCGGGTGTCGTCGGCACGCTCGACGATGTGCGTGCCGCGGCCGATGCGATCCACATGGCCAGCCGGACCATGCCCCGGCCCGATCTGCGCTGGTTGCCGGAGGCCGTGCACGCGGCCGTGCTGCTGGCCGCCGGTGATCTGCTGGGTGCCGAGGAGGCGGTCGAACGGGCGCAGGAAGTGGGTCGGCGACTCAGTGTGGGTGGTGCGGCGGCGGCGTCCACCTCACAGCGGCTCCTGCTGATGCTCGAGGGTGGAACCCTGGGGGCCATGGCACCACTGATGGCGCCGTTCGCCCACACCGACGATGTGCCCGTGGCGCTGCTGGCGGCGTGGGGTCTCGCCTGTGCGCAGGCGGGCGACCGCGAGGGTGCCATCCGTGCGGGCGAGTTGCTGCGCAGCCGGGGCACCGTGCTGCGTGGTGTGGGCGCGGCGTGGCCCGTGGTGGCGATGTGCGCCGGCGAGGTTGCCTGGCTGTCGGGCGACATCGAGTTGGCCCGTCTGCTGTTCGAGGAACTGCGCCCCTGGGCGGGTGCGGGTCTGGCCGTCTACGGGCTCGTTCACCTCGGGCCTGCCGACCTGGTGCTCGGGCGCGCTGCGGCGGTGCTGGGCCAGCGTGCCACTGCGGAGCAATTGCTCGATGCCGCCGCAGATCAGGAGCGCCGACGTGGCGGCGCCTACTGGGAGAAGCGGGCGTTGCTGGCGCGTGAACATCTCGACGCGTCGAGGTGATGCGCTAGAGCACCTCGACTGGTTGGTGGCTCATCGCGGTGCGCACCACCTCGGCCACCTTCGGAAGAAAGGTGCCGAACGCGCTCGTCGACCGCCACACCATCCCGATGCGTCGGCTCGGTGCGGGTGACGAGAAGTGGAGCAGCGCCACGCCGCGGTAACGAGGTACCGGCGGTTGCACCGCGAGCTCGGGCAGGAGCGTGATGCCGCCGCCCGACGCCACCATCTGGCGCAGCGTTTCGAGACTGGTCGCTCGGAAGCCGGTTCGCTCGGATGCGCCGTTCAGGTGGCACACGCTCAGCGCCTGCGCACGCAAGCAATGCCCATCCTCCAGCAGCAGCAGTTGCTCGCCCGCCAACACCGACAGGTTGACGGCACGCTTTCGTGCGGCGAGCGTGTGGTCGGCGGGCACGGCCAGCACGAACCGCTCGTCGAACAGTGGCTCGGTGTGCAGATGGTCGCCCTCCACCGGCAACGCCAGGAGCGCCACGTCGAGCACTCCGTCGTGGAGGCGCTGCATCAGCACCTCGGTCTTCTCCTCCACGAGCAACAGCTCGAGCTGTGGGAAGCGGTCGTGGAGCGCCGGCACGATGTGCGGCAGCAGATAGGGTCCGAGCGTGGGGAAGATGCCCATGCGCAGGCTGCCGCTCTCCGGATTGGTCGACTGTCGGGCCACTTCGCGGATGGCCTCGGCCTCGGCCACCGCCTGTCGCGCATGGCGCACAACCTGCTCGCCTGCCGCCGTGAGCAGCACCTGCCGCGGATGCCGTTCGAACAACTCGACGCCCAGTTCGCGCTCGAGTTTCCTGATCTGGGTACTCAGCGTGGGTTGGCTCACGAAGCAGGCCTCGGCGGCGCGACCGAAGTGGCGAAGGTCGGCCACGGCCACCAGATAGCGCAGGTCGCTGAGGTTCATGCTGCCGACATTCAAGCAGTCGTGGCAGCCATGGCCGGTGTGCGCACGAGGTGGTCGAAGGCGCTGAGGCCCGCGGTGGCGCCCGCGCCCATGGCGATCACGATCTGCTTGTAGGGCACCGTGGTGCAGTCGCCGGCCGCGAACACGCCGGGCACGCTGGTGGCACCGCGGTGGTCGATCACCACCTCGCCGCGAGGTGAGAGGTCGACGGTGCCGTCGAGCCACTCGGTGTTGGGCAGCAGGCCGATCTGCACGAAGATGCCGTCGAGGTCGATGGTGCGCACCTCGTCGGTGGTCCGGTCTCGGTACACGAGACCGGTCACGCGACTGCCATCACCGCGCACCTCGGTGGTGAGCGCTGCGGTGATGACGGTGACGTTGGCCAAGCGGTGGAGTGCGGTCTGCAGCACCTGGTCGGCACGTAGTGCGTGGTCGAACTCGATGAGCGTGACGTGGCTCGCCAACCCGGCGAGATCGATGGCGGCCTCCACGCCCGAGTTGCCACCGCCCACCACGGCCACGCGCTTGCCCTTGAACAGCGGCCCGTCGCAGTGCGGGCAATAGGCCACGCCGCGGTTGAGATACTCGGCTTCGCCGGGCACGTCCATCTGCCGCCAGCGGGCGCCGGTGCTGAGCACCACCGACCGCGAACGCAGCGTGGCGCCGCTCTCGAGCGTCACCTGCAGCAGGCCACCCGGCTCGTCGGGGGGTGTCAGCCGGACGGCCCGCTGCAGGTTCATCACGTCGACGTCGTACTCGCGCACGTGCTGTTCGAGCGCCGTCGCCAACTTCGGTCCTTCGGTGTGGGGCACCGAGATGAGGTTCTCGATGCCGAGTGTGTCGAGCACCTGGCCGCCGAACCGTTCGGCCGCCACGCCGGTGCGCACACCCTTGCGTGCTGCGTACACGGCGGCCGCTGCGCCCGCAGGCCCGCCGCCCACGATGAGCACATCGAACGCATCCTTCTCGGCGATACGCGCTGCCTCACGATCGGTCGCTCCGGTGTCGAGCTTCGCCACGATCTGCTCGAGGCTCATTCGGCCCTGGCCGAACAGCTCCCCGTTCAGGAACACGGAGGGCACAGCCATCACGCCGCGTTCCTCCACCTCGTGGCGGAAGGTCGCACCGTCGATGGCGGTGTGGCTGATGCGCGGGTTCAACACGCTCATCAGGTTCAGCGCCTGCACCACGTCGGGGCAGTTCTGGCATGTGAGCGAGTAGTAGGTCTCGAAGTGCAGGTCGTCGTCGAGCAGGCGGACCTGCTCGACGACGTCCTGCGACGCCTTCGGCGGATGCCCGCCCATGTGCAGCAGCGCCAACACCAGCGAGGTGAACTCGTGGCCGAGCGGGACTCCGGCGAAACGCACAGTGCCGGTGGCGAT
>CAZQPJ010000140.1:0-6618 GCA_964595105.1 uncultured Bifidobacterium sp. | reverse complement strand
TCGCGGATGACCTATTCGGGTGATCTCGGCTACGAGATCTGGATGGCACCCGAGTACCAGCGCTATCTGTTCGACCTCATCTGGGAAGCCGGCAGGGAGTTCGACATGCGCCTGTTCGGGTTCCGTGCCCTCATCACCATGCGGCTCGAGAAGAACTTCGGCACCTGGTTCCGCGAGTACCGACCCATCTACACCCCGCTCGAGGCCGGCATGGACCGCGTCCTCAAGTTCGACCACGACTTCATCGGCAAGGATGCAGTGCTCGCCGAGAAGGCGGCCGGCGGTCCGAAGCGAAAGCTCGTGATGTTCCGCGTCGAGGTCGACCCCGAGGCCCCCGCCGACGTCATCGGTGACGAGCCGGTGTGGCACGACGGCGCCGTGGTGGGCTGGATCACCTCGGGTGGCTATGCGCACTACAGCGGTGTGTCGTTGGCACTGGGCTACATCCCCACGGAACTGGTGAACGAGACCGATGGCTTCGAGATCGAGATCATCGGCCGCCGCCGCCCCGCCACCCTCCAGCACGAGCCCGTCCTCGACCCCGAGGGTCTGCGCATGCGTGCGTGATCGAGCCGGTCAGGCCTGGTCGTGAAGGGCCGGTCGCAGGCGTCTGCCGAGGTATCGGTGGAAGTCGGCGATCGGCCCTTCGTATGCCGCCGGAGCGAGCGGACCCGGAGCGAACGAGGGTGAGGCGAGCGCCAGCGTGAGCCGTTCCAGCACGGCACGGTCCTCAGCGTTGGTCTCCTGGAACAGTGCTGCAGCATGGTCGACCGCTGCGTCGGTCCAGTGCTCACCGAAGAACAGCAGACCCATCTTCAGCCGCACACGGTCGACGCTCTCGGGCTGGACACAGATGAACGAGCTGTAGTCGCCTGCACAGCCCGACACCAGACCGGGCGGCACGGCGAACATCACGCAGTTGTCGACCTCGGCGGGCAACAGATCGGGATGGCCTCGTTCGGAACGCGGAAGATCGGGCGAGAAGCCGGCGTGGTAGCCGAAGTGGGCATCACCGGGCTCGTAGTGGCGGCACAGGCGTGTCGGGTTCACGGGATGCAACGTCGTGTGGTGCAGCGGGGTGAGGTGGTAGCCCTCCATGAAGTTCTCGACGAAGCACTTCCAGTTGACGTTCCACACCTCGTCGGCCGTGAAACGAACCGCCATCTCCTCCATGTGGTAGTTGCGAATGAGCGCTTCGAGCGGGGCGAGGCGCGGTGCCAGCGGCGCGGGATCCGCGGCCAGCGACACGAACAGGAATCCCATCCACTCCTCGGTGGCGAACTGCGGCAGCCTGCACGTTGTCGGGTCGAACGTGGTGTGGGCCTCGAGGCGCGGCGCCCGTGCGAGCCGGCCATCGAGCTCGTACGACCAGTGGTGGTACGGACATTGCAGATGCGCACCCGTCGACGAGCCGTTCACGATGAGGGCGCCGCGGTGGCGGCACACGTTCGACATCACCCGGATCACACCGTCGTTGCCGCGAACAGCCACCAGGGGCTCATCGCAGAGCTGGAAGGTCATCGCGTCACCCGCCGCGGGTATCTCGTCGGCCCTACCGATGCACACCCACTCCTGACCGAAGAGCGTCGTCCGCTCCAGCGCCAGCATGTCGGGGTCGGTGTAGACCTCACGCGGCATCGACCACGCGTCGGTGTACCCCGCCGTCAGCGCACGTTTCAGGGCCTCGCGGACCGCGGGATGCGTCATTTCACCGTCCGGCCGTAGAAGCCGAGGTTCTCCTCGTCGGTGAACATCACGCCCGGCTGCTCGTACAGCGTGAACACGGCGATCATGCGCTCGCGTTCACCTTCCACCGTGGTGACGCGATGGGCGGTGTTGCGACCTCGGAACACGTTCAGCGCTCCGGGTTCGACGGCGCGCCGGATCACCTCGGGGTCCTCCCCCATCACCAACCGGCCGACGCCGTCGTAGTTGGGGTCGGTCTCGGTGCGCAGTTCACGTCGGTACTCGAAGATGCCCGCCTGCTCGGCAGCCTGCAGCAGGAGCGTGGTGGTGAACTCGGAGCGATCGAAGTGCCAGTTGAGCGCCTGCCCGGGGCGATAGCTCAAGACGTTCACTCGGGCCAGTGGGTCGGCCATGAGGTGAAGTTCGGGCAGACCGACCGTCGCCGCGATGAAGGTGCGAAAGCCCGACCACTCGTACACATCGGTGAGGGCGGTGTCGAGCAACTGATCGGCACAGAGCGTGTGGTTGGCGGTGAGGATGCGCCGCAGCGCCGGATGATCGGGGTCGAGACCATCGACGTGCGAGAGGAAGTAGATGTTGTGATCGCGCCGCACCTCGTACGACTCGGTGGCCATTCGCGGCAGCAACGTGTCGCGGGTGCGTTCGACCACCTCGGGGAACATGAACCCCGGGAGTTCGAACATGCCGACTGCGTCGAGGTCGGCGACGCATCGGTCGACGAGTTGCTGCCAGTCGGCCGAACCGGGCCGGTCGAGCGGGTATCGCTCGAGGTCGATGAGGGACGCAACTGCGGCTGACATACGGCCACGCTACTCACAGGCCCAGCCCGAAACTGATCGCAACCGCGGTTGCTCCAATGGGTCCTTCCGCGTCTGCAATACTGCGCACAACAACTCACTCCTGGGGGAAACAAGAGCATGAAGGATTTCCGACGCATCGACGCCATCCGTCGCACGCAGGGAGCCATCGGCAACCACGTCATCGACGAATTCGTGGCCGGTCGCCTCACGCGCCGCGGCCTCATCCGCCGGGGCACCATCGTCGGCCTGTCGATGCCGGCCATCGGCGCCCTCATCGCTGCCTGCGGTGGCGATGACAAGGCCGCCACCACAACGGCTGGAGGCGCCGACACGACCACTGCGGGCACCACGGCCGAAACCACCGCCACCACCGGTGCCCAGGTCAAGGGTGGCATCTTCAAGGCCGGCAGCATTGCCCCGTCGGCAGCCTCCGCCACGCTCGACCCGGTGCTCATCAACGACGGCGCCGGCCTGAGCCTGCTCAGCCAGGTGGGCCAGTTCCTCACCCTGTCGAACGCCGACCTGTCGCTGAGCCCCAGCCTCGCCACCAAGTGGGCCCCCAACGCCGACGCCTCCGAGTGGACCTTCACCCTCAACCCGGCCGTGAAGTTCAGCGACGGCACGCCGCTCACCGCAGCCGACGTGGTGGCCTCCATCGAGCGACTGCTCGACCCCGCCAACAACTCGAACTCGCTGTCGGCGTTCTCCACCGGCAAGCTTTCGCCCGGCGGCTGCAGCGCCGTCGACGACGCCACGGTGAAGTTCACCCTCAACGGGCCGATGAGCAACTTCCCGTACATCCTCTCGAGCGACAACTACAACGCCATCATCCTGCCCAAGACCGTCACCGACACCTCGAACTTCGCTGCCGACGTGATGGCCGGCAAGATCGCCACCACGGGTGCGTGGACGATCTCGAAGTACGACGCCACGTCGGGCGTGTCGTTCGCCCCGAACCCCAACTACTGGGGTGACCCGGTATCGCTCGACGGTGTCGACTACGTGTTCTTCACCGACGAGTCGAGCGGTGTCGCCGCCTTCCTGTCGGGCGACATCGATGGTGTCGTGAACTTCAACGTGTCGGGCGGCGAGGCACTGTTCGACAACCCCGACATCACGGTGTTCGAGATTCCTTCGGCCAACCACCGCCAGATCCACATGCGCTGCTCGGAGGGCAAGTTCGCCGACAAGCGCATCCGTCAGGCCATGGCCATGGCCGTCGACCGGCAGAGCGTCATCGACAGCCTCTTCGCCGGCAAGGCGAGCATCGCCAACGACACCCCGTTCTTCGACGTCTTCCCGTCGTCGGGCAACCGCGTCCAGCCGGTGTACGACGTCGAGAAGGCCAAGCAGTTGATCGCCGATGCCGGCGGCGGTTTCGACGTGACGCTCTACGGCATCAACTTCGTCGAGGCACCCGACCTTGCGGTGCTGCTGCAGAACGCCGCGAAGGAGATCGGCATCAACCTCACCATCGAGCTCCGCGACGACTACTACGACAAGAACTGGGTGCGCACCTACGACCCCAGCGTTCCGGGCTCCGACATCGGCATCACCGACTACGGCCACCGTGGCGTGCCCGACGTATACCTCAATGCGGCGCTGCGCACGTTCAAGAGCGTCGACGACGGTGCGGGCGTGTGGAACGCCGCCGAGTTCGCCAACGCCGACTACGACGCCGCGGTCGACACGTATGCGTCGGCCGCCGACCTCACCAGCCAGAAGGCCGCAGCCGAGAAGATCCAGGCGATCCTGGCCGACGAGGTGCCGATGCTGATTCCGTACAACATCAACTACCTCTCGGCCACCTCCAGCAAGGTCACCGGTGTGGTGCCCACCGCCATGGGCCACTACTTCACCGACAAGGCCGCCAAGGGCTGATCCGGCGCACGCCGGCATCACTCAATGGGCCGCTACATCCTGAGGCGACTCGGACTCGCTGTCGTCACCCTGTTCATCCTGAGCATGGTGGTGTTCCTCATCGCGTCCGTGCTACCCGGAAGTGTCGGCCGCGCCATCCTCGGTCCCTTCGCGAACCAGCAGTCCGTCGACAACCTCAACCACGAGTTGGGGCTCGACGGACCGCTGGTGAGCAGGTACTTCCGTTGGTTCGGTCACGCGGTGACGGGTGACTTCGGGACGTCCTACAAGTTCAAGGCACCCGTGGTCGACTACGTCTCGACCGCCCTGTGGGCCTCACTGAAGCTGGCGCTGCTCACCATCGTCATCGTGGTGCCGCTCGGCATCGTGGGCGGCACCTTGGCGGCGCTCCGCAAGGGCAAGGCAACGGATCGAGTGGTGACGGTGGCGGGTCTCAGCCTCGCCGTCACACCCGAGTTCGTCATCGGCATCGTGCTGATCGTGGTGGTGGCCGTGAAACTCGGTTGGCTGCCACCGGGCGGCTCGGCGAAGGGCTCCATCGTCAGCCAGATCAAAGTGCTGGTACTGCCTGCACTCACGCTCACTGCGGTGCTGTTCGGTTACCTCGCCCGCATGACCCGGGCCGGCACCATCGAGGCGCTCGCCGCCGACTACACGCGCACTGCGACCTTGAAGGGACTCCCCCGCTCGGTGGTGCTGCGGCGGCACGTGCTGCGCAACTCGCTCCTGCCCACCATCTCGGTGACGGCGGTGCAGATCAGCTATCTCCTGGGTGGCCTCCTGGTCACCGAGACGTTGTTCAACTATCGCGGCCTCGGTCTGCTCATCGCCGACGCCGCCGGCGACCGTGACATCCCGATGCTGATGGGATCGGTGTTCATCGTGGGCGCCATTGCGATGATGCTCAATCTCATCGCCGACGTGCTGATCGCATGGCTGAACCCGCGCGTCCGCTACGGGAGCAAGTCATGACCGACACCAGCGCCGGACCCAGCAGCGCCGTGACCGTGCGCCGCGAGTTGCGCCGCCAGTTGCTGCGGTCGCGGACCTTCATCGTCGGCACGGTCATCGTGCTGTTCTGGGTGGTCTGCGCCATCGCTCCGGGACTCATCACCGGTCGCGACCCGAGCGCTCCCAATCCCAAGTTCAAGTGGGTGCACCCGTTCTTCAACAAGGGATTCGCACTCGGTACCGATCGGCTCGGCCGCGACGTGTTCAGCCGCGTGGTGCACGGGGCGCAGGAGATCATGATCGTCGCGCCTGCGGCTGTGGTGATCGGTACGGTCATCGGCGTCGTGCTCGGCCTGTTGATGGGCTACTTCGGGGGACCACTCGACGACATCGTCAGCCGTGTCATCGACGCTCTCATGAGCCTGCCTGTCATCCTCGTGGCGCTCCTCGCCCTCACGTCGCTCAGCGGCGGGCGGCTCACGCTGATCCTGCTCATCGGCTTCCTCTTCGGGCCGATCATCGCTCGCACCATCCGCGCCTCGGTGTTCACCGAACGCAACCTCGACTACGTCCGTGCCGCCGAACTCCGCGGCGAGCGGAGCGCGTACATCATGTTCGTCGAGATCCTCCCCAACGTGGTGGGGCCCATCGTCGTGGAGTTCACGGTCCGCCTCGGCTATGCGGTGTTCACCATGGCAGGCCTCGCCTTCATCGGGTTCGGCACCCAACCTGGATCGCCCGACTGGGGGCGGACCATTTTCGAGGAGCGCACGGGCCTCCTCAGCAACGCCTGGTGGCCGTGCGTGATGCCCGCACTCGCCCTGGCGTCGCTCGTGGTGGCCATCAACCTCATCGCCGACTCAGTGCAGGGACTGATCGACCAATGAGCACCCCGGCACTCGAGTTCCACGACCTCCGACTCGGTTACAAGGTCCGCGGTGAGGTTCGCGAGGTACTCCGCGGCGTGTCGTTCGCAGTCCAACCGGGCGAGTCGTACGGTCTCGTCGGCGAGAGCGGCTGCGGCAAGTCGACGGCTGCCTACGCCGCCGTGCGATACCTGCCATCGAACGCCCACATCCTCGGTGGCTCCGTGTCGCTCGCCGGCCGCGACGTGATGGGCCTCGGGAAGGAGGAACTTCGTGACCTCCGCGCCCGCAACGCCTCGATCGTCTACCAAGACCCGGGCCAGGCGCTGAACCCCACCATTCGCGTGGGGCCGCAGCTGATGGAGGCCTACGAGGTGATCGGCGTCGGGCGCGAGGAGGCTCGCGTTCAGGCC
>CAZQPJ010000139.1:0-6654 GCA_964595105.1 uncultured Bifidobacterium sp. | reverse complement strand
ACGGCGACGGCATCACGGCGTTCCTCGTGCCCACCAGCAGCCCCGGCTTCGAGGTGCTCGAGTTCCTCTGGACCTTCAACATGCCCACCGACCATGCGCACATCAGGCTCACCGACGTCCGGGTGCCCCACTCGGCCATCTTCGGTGGTGAGGGCAAGGGTCTGCAGGTGGTGCAGCACTTCTTCAACGAGAACCGCATCCGGCAGGCGGCGAGTTGGCTGGGTGCCGCCCAGTTCTGCATCGACGAGGCCGTGAAGTACGCCACCCAGCGCAAGCCCTTCGGCAAGCCGTTGTCGAGCAACCAAGGCATCCAGTTCCCGTTGGTGGAGTTGCAGACCCAGTGCGAGATGCTGCGAGCGCTCATCCACAAGACCGCCTGGATGATGGACACGTATGGCGCTTTCAGCGTCAGCGACAAGGTGAGCATGTGCAACTACTGGGCGAACAGGTTGTGCTGCGAGGCCGCCGATCGGGCGATGCAGGTGCACGGCGGCCTCGGGTATTCGCGGCACAAGCCGTTCGAGCACATCTACCGACACCACCGGCGCTACCGCATCACCGAGGGTGCCGAGGAGATCCAGATGCGGCGAGTGGCTGGCTACATGTTCGGCTTCATGAACCAGCGTGCGCCGAAGGGAGTGGCGGAATCGTGAGCGTGTCGGCGGCGGCCTCGCCCAGTCCGTTCGTGACGGGCGTGGTGCCCATCACCGAGACCGACGCCGAGATCGCGGCGGCGCTGGAGCAAGCCGCCCTGTCGCCATTGCTGCCGACGTTGGCGTATCTCACCGGTGACCTGTCGTTGGTGAGGCCCCACCTCCGGCCCGACCCGTTGCTGCTGAACCAACCGTTCAACGGCTACAGCCCCGAACAGCAGGCGGAGATCAAGGCGACCGCCCTCTCGGCAATCGCCGCCTACCGCGACAGCGGCTGCGTCCCGGCTCCGGTTCCGTCCGACGACGTGCTGTTGCGGCTCATCGAGCACACGGTCGGTGTCGACGGGCTCGATGGATATCTGCCGTTGCTCGAGGAAGAACTCGCGTTCCGCGGTGAAGACCGGCGGGCGCCGCAGTGGCGGCTCGACCATGTGTCGCCCGGGGCCGACCTCGATGTGGTGGTCATCGGTGCCGGGATGTCGGGCATCCTCGCCGGTCACCGACTGGCACAGGCGGGTGTGCCCTACACGATTCTCGAGAAGAACCACGATGTCGCGGGTACCTGGTACGAAGCCCAGTATCCGGGGTGCCGGGTCGACAACCCGAACCACAACTACAGCTACTCGTTCGCGCAGCGGCACGACTGGCCGTTCCACTACAGCCCGCAACCTGTGCTGCACCGCTATCTGCGCGACTGCGCGGAGGTGTTCGGGGTGATGCCGAACGTGCGCCTCGGGTGCACGGTGGAGTCGGCCGAATGGCACGACGCCGACCATCGCTGGACCGTGCGCTACCGCGACGCCGACGGCGGCGTCCACACGATTGGCGCCGCCGCGGTGATCAGTGCCGTGGGTCAGTTGAACCGGCCCAAGTTCCCCACGGAGATCGACGGATTCGGTTCGTTCCAGGGGCGCGCATTCCACAGCATGCAGTGGCCCGCCGACGCCGAGCTCGCCGGCAAGCGTGTGGTCTGCATCGGCACCGGTGCGAGTGCGTTGCAGTTCCTCCCGTTCATCGCGGAGCAGGCGCGGCAGTTGGTCATCACCCAACGGACCGCTCCGTGGCTGGCACCGACGCCCGACTACCACGAGCCCGTCGGCGACGGCCTGCGCTGGCTCTACGGGCACGTACCCGGCTACAGCGAGTTCAACCGTTTCGCCATCTTCTGGCGCATGGGCGACGGCGCCATCGCCGGTGTGCGCGTCGACCCCGACTGGTCGGGCGGGGAATCATCGGTCAACGAGATCAGCGAGTTCACCCGGCAGTTGCTCACCGAGTATCTGCGACTCGAGTTCGGTGATCGGCCCGACCTCTTCGCCAAGGTCGTTCCCGACTATCCACCCGGGGCGAAGCGGATGGTGCGCGACAACGGCGTGTGGGCGCGCACGCTGAAGTTGCCGCACGTCGAACTGGCCACCGGCGCGGTGGCTCGCATCACTCCCACCGGCATCGTGATGGCCGACGGCACGGTGCACGACTGCGACGTGCTCGTGTACGGAACGGGGTACGAGGCGTCGAAGTTCCTCACGCCGATGCGAGTGACCGGTCGGCATGGTGTCGACCTCCACGAGCAGTGGGCGGGCGATGCCCGCGCTTACCTCGGTGTGGCCGTACCCGGCTTCCCGAACTTCTTCTGCCTCTACGGACCGAACACCAACATCGTGGTGAACGGCAGCATCATCTACTTCAGTGAGTGTGGTGTGCGGTACATCCTCAACGTCCTCGAACTCATGCTCCGTCAGCGCGCCGACACCGTGGAGGTGCGCCAGGACGTGCACGACGACTTCAACCGTCGCTGTGACGCAGAGAACTCGGCGATGGCATGGGGGCGCAGCACGGTGAACAGTTGGTACAAGAACGAGTTCGGTCGCGTGGCACAGAACTGGCCCTTCACGCTGCTCGAGTACTGGCAATGCACGCGGGCCGCCGACCCGGACGACTTCCTGGTGGGTTGACGGCTGCCGTTCGGTGATGCCGGCGGATGGTCAGCGACCGAACACCTCGGCGAAGTGGCCCACCATGGCTCGCCACGATCGCAGGTCGCTGGGCTCGTGGTAGACGAAACCGGGTCGACTTCCGTCGGCCAATCGGTTCGTGAAGCTGTGACCGGCGCCGCTGTGCAGCAGCATCTGCCAGTCGACGCCGGCAGCGTTCATCTCCTCCTCGAACGTGGCCCGCTGTGAGGGCGGGATGATGGGGTCGTCGACGCCGATGCACACCAGCACCTTGCCGGTGATGTTGGCCGCGCTGCCCGGTTGCGGGTTGGCGAGGCCGCTGTGGAAGCCGACGATCGCGTGCACGTCGGCACCGCCTCGACCCAGTTCCAGCGACATCGTGCCCCCGAAGCAGTAACCCATTGCGCCCACACGCGTGCGATCGGCCCGCGGGTGGGCCAGCAACTGGTCGAGGCCGGCCAGCGCCAGCGTTCGAGTGCGATCCGGGTCGGCCATGAGCGCGCCGAGTTTCGCCGGTACGTCGGACGGTGGCAGTGGCGCGCCGTCGCCCCAGTAGTCGAGCGCGAAGGCGACGTAGCCGAGCTCCTCGGCCAGTCGTCGGGCCCTCCAGCGCGGGTGGTCGGTCATGCCCGGGCCCTCGTGGCACACGAGCACGGCGGGCCGCAGGTCGTCGCCGTCGGGCACGGCGAGATGGCCCACGTACCGGACACCGTCGACGAAGTACTCCACATCGTTGCTCTGCATCCCCCGAACCTATCCGCCCCTCCAGTCCCACCCGCCGCCCCGCCCCACCCCCGCCGCCCCGCCCCACCACCCCGCACATCGCGAGGACGTCGCGCCCTTTTCATGGTGAAGCGACGAAATGGGCGCGACGTCGTCCGGGGTTTTGGGGGAAAGGGGGAGGGGGAGGGGGGGAGGGGGGAGGGGGAAAGGAGAGGGGGTGGGTGAGGTACGGTTTGCTGAATGGTCAGCCAGTCGGCCGGTGGGGGCCGTATCGAACTCTCGTCGCTCTCCAAGTTCTACGGAGAGCAGCAGGTGCTGAACAGCATCGACCTCACCATCGAGCCCGGCGAGTTCTTCTCGCTGCTCGGTCCCTCGGGGTGTGGGAAGACCACCACCCTGCGACTCATCGGCGGCTTCGAGGACATCGAGCATGGTTCGGTGTGCATCGACGGGGTCGACATGCGCGGTGTGCCGCCCGAGCAGCGGCCGGTGAACACGGTGTTCCAGAGCTACGCGCTGTTCCCGCACAAGTCGGTGGCCGACAACGTGGCGTTCGGATTGCGGTTCCAGAAAGTCGACAAGGCAGAGCAGCGGCGTCGCGTGGCGGAGGCGCTCGAACTGGTCAGGCTGCAGGGATACGAGCAGCGCAAGCCACACCAACTCTCGGGTGGCCAGCAGCAGCGCGTGGCGCTCGCCCGCTCACTGGTGCTGCGCCCGAAGGTGCTGCTGCTCGATGAGCCCCTCGGGGCGCTCGATGCCAAGTTGCGCAGGGTGCTGCAGGTGGAACTCCGACAGTTGCACCGCGATGTGGGCATCACGTTCGTGTACGTCACTCACGACCAGGAGGAAGCGCTCACCATGAGCGACCGCCTCGCCGTGATGAACGCCGGCATCATCGAACAGGTCGGCGCCCCGCGAGACGTGTACGAGCATCCGGTGAACACCTACGTCGCCGACTTTCTCGGGCTTGCCAACCTGCTGCCCGCCACGGCGAGCGCCGACGGCGTGATGGTGCTCGGCCAGCGTGTGGCGACCCCGACCGTGGTGCGTGGCGACTGCACGGTGATCGTCCGACCCGAACGGGTGGCGCTGGTGCCGGCCGACCGTGCAGCAGTGCGCGCCCGCATCGACACCGTGGTGTTCGCCGGTGCCCTCACGCACGTCCACCTCTCTGCCCACGGCCATGCGCTGCAGGCGATGGTGGCCAACGACGGTGCTGGAGTGGCACTGGTGGAAGGCGGCGAGGTGGGCGTTCAGTTGTCGCCCGACGCGCTGCGTGTGCTGCCGGCCTGACCGGTTCAGTCGCTGCCCATGATGGAGCGGTAGTGCTGCGTGAGTTCGATCACGAGGTCGTCCTTCGGTGACAGCACGCCGTGGTCGAAGGCCATCGACCCCACGCCCTGGTGCACTCGTTCGCAGACCACGTTGTCCTGATCGGCGACGAGCACGTTGAAGTCGACGATGGGCGCAGGGTCGAAGCCCGGCAACGCCATCGTGGCCGGATCGAACAGGAAGTGCATCGTCATCGTGGTGAGGTGCGGACTCTTCGGCTGGAGCACACTCACCACGGCGCATGGTCCGGTGATGTCGAGGAACGCGTTCGGGAACGCCATCCCGCCGAAATAGGAACCGTTGTCGGTGTCGCGATCGCTCTGCAGCGGCGGCAGGTCGAGCGGCTCCCGCGACATCGTGTTTCCCCTCGACAGGGCCACACCGCCATCCGACCGCGATCGGTCCCACACCCAACCCGACCGGTAGAAGGGGACCAGGTCGACGAGTTCGGGATGCACCCGAGTGCAGTGCAGGCACTCCTGGTAGTTCTCGAGGACGATCTTCCAGTTCGCGTGCACGTCGCATGCAACGGTGGCGGCGACCGCGAGGTCGGCGAGGTGGAACCGCTCGAGGGGCAGGAGGCTCGGGCAGTGGACCCGTATCCATTCGTCGAAATCAGGCGGGTCCGCGGCAAGGCTGACGAACACGAGCCCCTGCCACTCGCGCAGGTGGTACGCCCACAGCGGCAGTGTGCTGCGGTCGACGTCGTCGTCGCCGAGATGTGGCGTGGCGATGAGCTGTCCCGACAACGCGTAGGTCCAGGCGTGGTAGGGGCACATCAGCGAGCCCTGACCGCTGTCGGAATGTGCATCGCACAGCCTGGCTCCACGATGGCGGCACACGTTGGCGAATGCGTGGAGCACGCCATCGAGATCGCGAGTGATGAGCACGCTCTCGCCGGCAATGTCGACGACGGTGCGGTTGCCGCGCTGCAACCGCTGGCCGACGTCGGCGAGGAACCAGCCGCCGTGGAAGATGCGTCGCCGTTCGGCGTGCCACACCTCGTCGCTGAGGTACTCGTGGCCCGTCAGGGTGTGGGTGTGGTGGGGCATGCCCTGTCCTTTCGTCCCGTCGGTGAGCGTAGCGAAGTCTGAATGACCACTCAGACAAGTGGGCTAGGGTTGGCACATGGCTCCCTCGAACGGTGCGAACCTCGACGACCTCATCCGCGCAGAGGAGGACAGGTTCCTCGCCCGCATGGGCGAGTCGGCGGCCCTGTGGGCTCGCGGGCAGACCGTGATGCCCGGGGGTGTGTGCAGTAGCTGGGCCAGTTCTCGTCCGCTCCCCGTGTGGGTGAGCCACGGTGATGGAGCGCTCGTGTGGGATGCCGACGGCACCGAGTACGTCGACATGCATGCCGGCTACGGCGTGAACGTGGTGGGCCATGCCAACCCGGCCGTGGTGCGCGCCGTGCAGGACCGTGTCACGAAGGGCACCCACTTCGCCCAACCCACCGAGGACGCCATCCATGTCGCCGAGAACCTCGCTGCCCGATTCGGCCTGCCGAAGTGGAGGTTCACCAATTCGGGCACCGAGAGCACCATGGACGCGTTTCACCTCATGCGCGCCATCACCGGCCGGTCGCTGATCATCAAGATCGAGGGGACGTACCACGGCCACCACGACTCGGCGATGGTCTCGATCTTCCGGTCGGCCGACCAGCTCGGCCCCGAGGACGATCCGAACCGGGTTCCCGGTGCGGGTGTTCCGCAGGCGATGGCCGATCTGCTGCGGATCGTCCCCTACAACGACCTCGCCGCGCTGGAGCGCATGCTCGACCGTCACCGGGGTGAGGTTGCGGGCATGATCCTCGAACCGATGATGATGAACGCCGGCATCATCCAGCCCGACCCCGGCTATCTCGAGGGTGTTCGTGAACTGACGCGACAGCACGGGGTGCTGCTGGCGTTCGACGAGGTGAAGACCGGCATGGTGGTGCACTGGGGCGGCGCCACGCGACTGTTCGGCGTCACGCCCGACATCGTCTGCCT
>CAZQPJ010000138.1:0-6674 GCA_964595105.1 uncultured Bifidobacterium sp. | reverse complement strand
GGGGATGGACCGAAACGTGGCGCGAAACCCGGTGCCACGGTGCGGAACTTCCGGTCGACAGGCTAGTGGTGGTGGTCGTGATGCCACATCACGACCATTGGCGGTCTCAGGTGCGGATGACCGCGAACCAGCGACCTTCGTTGTCGGGGAATGCGAACGAGGCGACGCCGCCGTGTTCGCCCACTTCGGTCGCCTGCACCCCCTTGGAAACGAGTGCGGCGCGAGTGTCGGCGAGGTCGTCGACCCGAAACGCGATCGACGGTGTCGCCAGGTCGAGGCCGGCGGGGTTGTCCTTCATGAGCGCCAGTGGGACCAACTCGAAGGCGAAGTCCTGATCTGCGAATCCCACTTGCACGATGGAGAACTCGCCCGCCTGTTTGCGGCTCCTCTCCACCATGCCGACCTTCTCGGTCCAGAACTGCAGACACGCCGCCTCATCCGTCACGTACAGCACCACATATCCGACCTTCATGAGTTCCTCCGATCCGTCGTGGGCGGAAGTGTAAGGCCGGGGCCTCCTGTGTCGTCGGGGCGCGCCACTACGGTTGCCCATCGTGACCGCCCTGCCGACACCCCAGCACAGTGAGGCAGCCGACTGGGTGCAGCAGCATCTCGGACACCTCGTGTGCGACCCGGGGGCCTCGGCTCGGCCGGCGCGCCGAGGTGGCCAGCGAGCCGCCGACGCAGCGCTCGCCTCGCTCGACATCACCGGGTACGCGAAGCGGCGGAGCGAGGTGCACCCACCGCGTCGTCGCGGCGCCACGGTGCTGTCGCCCTACATCCGTCATGGACTCATCACCATTGCCGAGGCAACGGCTGCGGTGGCCGGAGCGCCCTTTGCGGACCGCCAGAAGTTCATCGACGAGCTCTGGTGGCAGGAATACACGCGCCACCTGTATGCGCGGGTGGGAAGCCGCTCCGGCGCCCCGCTGCGTCGCGAACCCGCAGTGGCGTCGGCGCCGTGGGACGAGCCGCTGCGTGATCACATCCACCGCGATGAGTTGGTGTGCCTCACCCAGGTGCGCGATGAACTCGAGCAGACCGGTTGGCTGGTGAACCAGACCCGCATGTGGATGGCGTCGCACTGGTCGGTGCGCGCAGGGCACGACTGGCGCGACGGCGAGGAGTGGATGTTCCGGCACTTGCTCGACGGGTCACGCGCGGCGAACCGCTACGGGTGGCAATGGTCGGTGGGGGCGATGACCTCGGAGGCCTACGGGTTTTCGCGTTGGCAGGTGGAGAAGCGGTCGGCCGGTTGGTGCGCGTCGTGCCCGCGAAAGGATGACTGCCCCATTCACGACTGGCCTGCCGCGACGCCCGGCGCCGACCACGACGACTCACTGCTGCGCTCCGGGCCCGACCTCGCCGGGCCGTCGACGCCGGTGGTGACGGGCACACCGGAACTGGTGTGGCTCACGGCCGAGTCGCTCGGCGACCGAGATCCGGCTCTGGCTGCATGGCCCTCGACCCCGGCGGTGTTCGTGTTCGACGAACCACTGCTGGCACGGTTGCGGCTCAGTTCGAAGCGGCTGGCGTTTCTGGCGGAGACACTCGCCGAGATAGCGGAACGGCGTGTGCTCTCCATTGCGCTCGGCGATCCCGTGACCGAACTGGCCGGCACAGCATTGGCATCCACGTTCGCGCCAGTGCCCGGTTACCAGACGCGTGCGGGGCAACTCGACGTGGTGGCGGTGCATCCCTATCCCTGGGTGAGAAGGCCCGATGGCGGCGATGTGCGCAGCCACAGCGCATGGGTGAAGAGAAGTACGGCTCGTCCGCGCGACTGATGTCGACCGGGGCCTCGGCACACGAGTTGGGTGCGGTCAGTAGGCGGTCCACTCGCGTCCGAACCAGCGTCGGATGCGGTGGCGGCCGAATTCGACCTTGTCGGCAGAGAGATCGGCTCTCGGTCCGGTGAGGACACCATGGGGAGGTTGGCCCGGGGCGAACACGATGTCGACACGCGCCACCTCGTCCTCGCCGAACTCGACGTAGCACGCCGCGGCACCGTCGTACTGGGTATCGGGTGTGCGTCCGCGCACGGTGTCGATGATGCGTCGGCCGACCACCACGGCCTGGCCTTCGGTGAACACACCGGCCTTCGGTGTGCCGACGCTGGTGACGTCACCCACCGCGTAGACACCCGGGAACCGGGTCTCGAGCGTGTAGGGATCGACCGGAATCCACCCGTCGACGCACATGCCGGACTCGGCGACAACGTGCGGCACCCGGTGCCGGGGGACGGCGAGGAACAGGTCGTAGGCGATCTCCCCGCCATCCGCCGTGATGGCCACGCGCCGCTCAGGGTCGAGCGAACTGATGACCGTCTTCGGGTGGAAGTCGATGCCACGTTCCGCGAATGCGGTCATCAGCGCGGCGGACGCTTCCGGTGACGGAGGGATGGGCGACGGCAGCGGCATCACGAGGCTCACGCTCGACGTGTCGAGCAGCCCGCGGCGGGCCAGCAGGTCGTGCACCATCAACGCCGTCTCGCTCGGCGCGGGCGGGCACTTGAACGGCGCGCTGGCGACGCCCACCACCACGTGGCCACCCTCGAAGCTCTCCAGCACCTCACGCGCCGCGAAGGCGCCGGCGTTGCTGTAGAAGTCGATCGCCCCTTCGGCCATACCGGGGGTGAGCGACGGGTCGACCTCGGCGCCCAGTGCCACCACCATCACGTCGGCGTCGAACGTGCCGGCGTCGGTGACCACTCGCCGCTGCGCCGGGTCGATCGACTCGATCGTGGCGCGCACGAACGTGACGCCCGGCTTCACGAGGTCGGCGTAGTGGTGCGTCACCGCGTCGGCCGTGGTGCGCCCGAACATGACGTCGAGCTTCGAGAAGCCGAACACGAAACCCTCGGACCGGTCGATGAGCGTCACCTCGACTGCATCACCAAGTTCCTCGGAGAGGGCCGACGACAACTCGAGCCCGCCGAACCCTGCGCCCAACAGCAGCACCCTCACGCGGAACCTCCAACTCCTTGTGCGGGGCGTTTGCCCATTCGTTGCCCGGTGAATCGTGCGAACGAGGCGGGAAAGGCGAACACCATGAACATCACCGCCCACATCGCAAGTGCGGGGTACATGCTGATGCTGGCCACGACGAGGCAGAGCACCGTCCACGCCGATGAGAGCATGTAGTTGCGCCCCATGCCGCGGGCTCGCACCGGGTCGATCGAACTGTCCGCGAGATTGCGAGTGGTGACGTATCGCCACAGCATCCAGAACGACGTGGCGATCAACCAGAACAACGTGCCGTACAACAACAGCGCGGTGCGTCGGTCATCGGGCGAACCGCTGATGTGTGCCGAGAGCACGGCGGTGGGGAACGGCACGATCGACACGAACGCGAGTTGCAGACCGTTCACCCACAGCAGGGCGGGCGTGGAGCGACGCACGTAGCCGAACACGCAGTGATGGTTGATCCAGCAGACGAGGATGGTCATGAAGCCGACGATGAACGCGACGAAGGTTGGCCATTGGTGACGCAGGTGGTCGGCGAGGCCGACGCCGTCGTCGGCGCCCTTGGCGGCGCTCACCACGTCGAAGGTCAGCAGGGTGAGCGCCACGGCGAACACCCCGTCGCTGAGCGCCTCGATGCGACCGGTGCCCGAGCGTTCGTCCGCGCCGTCAGGTTGCTGGGAGTGCATCGGGCCAACTTCCCACGAGGGGTCCACGCTGTCAACGATTCCGATGCGTTGCGGCGCGTTGATGCAGGGACGGGAATGGTCGGCGGTGGACCGGGGGCGTACCTGCGTCGGCGCGATACGGTGCGGCATGGTCGACGACCGCCAGAGTTTCGTTGACGTGGCCGACGGGTACGTGCGCTGCATCGACCGCATCGTGGGCCTCGTTCGAGAACACGGCGCAGCGGTGGCTCTGCCGATGTGCCCGGGCTGGACTCTGCGTGAGTTGCTGGGCCACCTGAACGGACTCGCCGAGGACTGGGAACTCGGGCATCTCGATCGCTACGCCAGCGCCTCGTGGACGGCTGCTCAGGTGGAGCGTCACCGTGCGACGCCGCTTGCCGACCTGTGCGAGGAACTGCCACAGCGTGCGCGCCTGCTGGTGACGCTGCCGCCGAACTCGCTGATGGGTCCGCCACCGCGGTGGGCGTACGGCGATGCACTGGTGCACGAGGCCGACGTGTGCGAGGCACTGGGAATCGCACCCACCGTGCCCGCCGACGACGTGGTGCGCCACCTCGGCGCCGGGCTCTCCAGATGGGAACTCGCTGGGGCTGGCGTGCGCCTCACCGTGGAGACACCCGAGCGCACCGTCACGGTGGGCGCCGACGAGGTGGATGCCGCACACGCTGTGTCGGTGGCCGGCTCGGCGTACGAACTGTGGCGTTTCGTCTACGGCCGCCGGAACCGTGATGCGATTTTGAGAATGGCCTGGACCGGTGATGCCGGCGTCGTGTTGGCCTGCGGTCTGCCGTACCCGTTCCGAATTCCCGACTGAGGAATGGGCGCCGGTCAGCCCGCCAGTTCGCGAACCCGGGCCAGCAGCATCTCGGTGGCGGCGTCGTTCATGCCGCCCTGCGGGAAGATCACGTCGGCGTATCGCTTCGTGGGCTCGATGAACTGATCGTGTGCCGGCCGCACCGTGGTGAGGTATTGCTCGATGATGCTCTCCACGCTGCGGCCTCGCTCCTCCACGTCGCGCCGCAGCCGACGGATGAGCCGCAGGTCGGCATCGGTGTCGACGAACACCTTCAACCCGAAGCGGTTGCGGAGCCGGGGCTCCCACAGCACCAGGATGCCCTCGAGCACCACGATGGGCGATGGCTCCACCATCCGCACCTCGTCGGTCCGATCGTGGATGGTGAAGTCGTACACCGGTACCGGTGCAGCTCGCCCGGCCGCCAGCGTGTGCAGGTGGTCATCGAGCAGGTCCCAGTCGAACGCGTCCGGATGGTCGTAGTTGGTGGTCTCGCGCTCGCGCAGCGGCTTGCCCTCCGCCGACAGGTAGTACGAGTCGAGCTTGATGAGCGACAGTTGCTGCGGACCGGCCAACACGGCGAGTTTCTCGCTCAGCGTGGTCTTGCCGGAGCACGTTCCACCCGCCACTCCGATCAGAAACGGTCGCGCAGGGGTGGCCATACGTGGCACGCTAGTCATGCCGCTGCCACGAACAGATGTGCGGTGCTTGTACCGACCCTCCCAACTCGGGCAGGCTGGAGGAATCATGACGTCCGAGAACGAGCCCACCACCCAAATGACCGAACGCGAACTCGCCATCATCGAGTTCGAGGCCGGGTGGTTCAACCTCGACGAAGACCGTCACGACGCCATCCGTGCGCGGTTCGCCTGCTCGGTCGAGGAGTACAATCTCGAACTCAACCGGGTCATCGATCACCCGGCGGCATTGCTCGCCGACCCGCTGGTGGTTCGCCGCCTTCGCCGTCACCGTGAGCGTCGTCGTCGGGCCCTCATCGATGGCGCTGCGAGCGGCGAACAGGCCTGACACAAGGAGCCTCCATGAGCAACGACAACGTGGGCCGCGGCCCCCGCAGCAGCGGCGGAAACGCCCCCGTCGGTTCCACGGTCGCCATCGTGGTGACGGCCCTGGCCGTGGTGCTCGGCTTCCTCATCCTTCGCAAGGTGAACGACGGTGGTTCGTCGTCGACCGCCACCACCGTGCCGCCTTCCAGCAGCCTCGACGTGCCCAGCACGCCGCTCGTCACCACCACCACCACGCCGCCGCTGGTCACCGCCGGCACCAAGGTGCAGGTGGCCAACGCCAGCGGCATTACCGGCGTCGCCAAGCAGATGACCATCGCCCTGTCGGGCAAGGGCTTCGACATGGCTGATGCCACCAACGCCACGGTCGACCCGAAGCTCACCATCAGCAAGGTCATCTACGACGCGAACGATCCGAACGCGAAGCCGGTGGCCGACTCGGTGGCGCTGATCCTCGGCGGCATCGTCTCGGAGCCCGCGGCCGGGGCCCCGCCCACGGCTGCCGGTGCGTTCGCCACGGGCAGCAGCGTGGTGGTGCTGTTGGGCACCGACCTCGCAGGCAAGACCCTGCCGGCCATCAACGGTCAGCCCACCACGGGCACCACCACGCCGGCCACGGTGCCAGTGGCTACTGCCCCCGTCGCCACGGTGCCGGGAGCCACGGCGACGCCCACCAGCGGCGTCTGAGCCCCCGACCCCCACAGCGCCCTAGCGAGCGTTGTAATCCTGAATCGACCGGCCGTGCGAGCGGTCGGTGATGGTGTTCGCGCGTTCGCGGAACTCGCGCAACAGGGCCTCACGGTCGATCGTCAGCAACTGCCGATCGCGCATCAGCACCCGACCGTTCACGATGGTGGTCTGCACGTCGGACGGTTGCACCGAGTAGACGAGCGCCGCCGCGATGTCGTGCAACGGTTGGCAGTGGAAACCACTGACGTCGACGAGGATCACGTCGGCTCGCGCCCCGGTGCGGAGCTCGCCGACCTCGCCGCGCATGCCCACCACGGCGGCCGAAAGGGGGCCCGCCATGTGGAGCGCCCGAGCGCTCGTGAACCACGTCGCGTCGTCGACGGTGTACTTCTGGCTGGTGGCGGTGAACCGCATGTTCTCGAGGATGTCGAGCGTGTTGTTCGATGCCGCGCCATCGGTGCAGTAGCTCACCGGCACACCGGCATCGAGGAGTTGCCGAACCGGGGTGAGCCGACTG
>CAZQPJ010000137.1:0-6800 GCA_964595105.1 uncultured Bifidobacterium sp. | reverse complement strand
TGGTTCGCCCGCTCGCACCCTGAGCGCCACGTCGGGCACGTTGGTGCAGATGCCGTCGATGCCCCACTCGATGAGTTCGGCCATGCGGGTGGGGTCGTCGCACGTCCACGTGTTCACCTGCACACCCTTCGCGTGGCAGGCATCCACGAGCGAGCGGTCGAGTGCACCCACCCACGGGTGCAGCGCGGCGTGACCCTTCGCAGCCATCTGCTCGGCCGCATCGAATGGAGGAACGGAGCACAGCCACGCGGTGCGAATGTTCGGCGCGATGGCCCGACACCGGTCGACCGTCTCCACCCGGAAGCACGAGATCACCCAGCGGTCGTCGGTGTGACGTGCCAGCAGCAGTGCCATCGTCTCGTCGGCGATCGAGTCGGAGGCGTCGAAGTCGGGTTCCTCCGGATCGTTCTTGATCTCAACATTCACCCACATGTCGGCGCAGGCATCGAGCGCCTCACCCAGCGTGGGAACCTCTGCGGGGATGTCGCGGTGAGCGGTGGCGGCGATGAGGCGGCCGTCGTGCAGGTGCGGATTGTGGTGCACCACCAGCACACCGTCGACCGTGCGCCGCACGTCGAGTTCCACTGCGTCGGCTCCCATCTCACCTGCACGGATGAAGGCATCCAGCGTGTTCTCCCGCTCCGCACGTGACGCGCCACGGTGAGCGATGACCGCCACCCCCGATTGCATTTCCACCGATACCCCCCATCGTCAACAACTATGCCCTGCGGCGGCCACGACCCTTGCCCGTACACCGATTGTTACCTACGGTTCACCCGAACGACGATTCGGCGTTCACCGACATCACAGCGGAGTGAAGAACGTGAGCATCCCGGCCTCGAGCCTCCTTCTCGGCAGCGCTGACTACACCTGGCGCAGCGACGCCATTTGCCGTGACACCGACCCCGACCTGTTCTTCCCGGTCGGCACCACGGGCTACGCGGTGATGCAGATCGACCGCGCCAAGCAGGTGTGCGGCGAGTGCCCGGTGAGCGCCGACTGTCTCCAGTACGCCCTCGACACCAATCAGGACTCGGGCATCTGGGGCGGCACGTCGGAAGAGGAGCGTCGGGCCATCCGCCGCCGCCTCGCCGGCCGTGCGAAGGCCGCTGCCGTCTGACTCAGACCGGCACGGTGAGGTCGACCACCGTGCCCGTGCCCCTCGGGTGATCACCGAGGCCCACGGCAGCGAAATCGTCGGCTTCGCCGCCGCGCATCGAGATGGTGCCGTCGAGTTCGGTCGTCACCAGGGTGCGCACGATCGACAGGCCGAGCCCGGTCGCCTGGTTCAGCGCGAAGCCGGGCTCCAGCGGGTGGCCGTCGTTCACCACACGGATGCGCAGCTCGTCGTCGGCGTGGTCGAGCACCACCACCACGTCGCCGCCGCTGCTGCCCTCGGGGAAGCCATGGTCGACCGCGTTCTGCAGCAACTCGGTGAGCACCACCGACAACGGTGTGGCCACGGTGCTGGGCAGGCGGCCTCCGTCACCCTGCACGGTGAAGCGAACCGGCCGATCGGGCGACTGCAGGCCCTCTTCGGCAAGGCGCAGCAGTGGCCGCACGATGTCGATGAACGCCACGTCGTCGCCGGGCTCGCGTGACAGCGTCTCGTGCACGAGTGCGATGGTACGAATGCGACGGACGCTCTCGGCGATGGCGGCCTTCGCCTCGTCCGAGGTGAGACGGCGACCCTGGAGTCGCAGCAGCGACGAGATCGTCTGCAGGTTGTTCTTCACCCGATGGTGGATCTCGCGGATGGTGGCGTCCTTCGACAGCAGCAGACGGTCGCGCTTGCGCACCTCGGTGACGTCGCGGATGAGCAGCACGCCACCCGTCACCTCACCGTCGGCGACGATGGGCATGCAGCGCGCCAGGAGCGTGACATCGGACGTCTGGTCGAACTCCTCGATCACCGGCAACTTCGACTCGAACGCGCGACGCACCGGGCTGTCGTTGAACCCGAGTTCGGCCAACCGCATGCCCACCGCGTTCGCTCCGATGCCCACACGGTGGAGTGCCGACGTGGCGTTGGGCGAGGCGTAGACCACCCGTGCCTCGTCGTCGAGCACCATCACGCCGTCGCCCACGCGGGGAGCGGCACTCGAGTCGGCGACGGGCCCACTGAACGGGAAGGCGCCCGATGAGATCATGTCGGCGAAGCGCTGGAACAGACCGATGTAGGTGCGCTCGAGCTGACCCGGTTGGCGGCTGGAGCGATTGGCCCACTCGCGGCTCAGCACGCCGAGCACCTTCCCCTCGTACCGAACGGGGATGGCCATCATCCGCACCGGCTCGGGCACGGAGTTGACGTTGATCTCGCCCTCGCAGATGGCACCGCTGCGGTAGGCCTCGTCGAGCAACGGCAGTTCCTTCTCGGCCGCCGTACCCACCCAGTCCATCTGGTAGATGGTCTGACCGGTGGCCGGCCGGACGTGGGCCATGATGATCCACCGACCGTCGTGGTCGGGCAGGTACAGCAGCAGGTCGGCGAACGAGAGGTCGGCCAACAGACCCCATTCACCGATCAACCGCTGGAGATGATCGACCTGTTCGCGGTCGAGCGAGGTGTGCTGCCGGGTGAGTTCGCCGAGCGTGGCCATGACCCCTGAGTGTGGCACGCGGCAGGCGGTGTCATCGCGATGCGGGCGCCGTGAGGTGCGACCCCATGGCCACGAGCGCTCCGATGTCGTGCACGTCGGCCGGCAGCGTGGGCACCACCACCGTGAGCGGCACCACATCGGCGAGTTCGCGACGACGCTCTGCCTCGCGCCCTGCCACCACCACCATGTCGCGGAAGCGCTCCGACACGGTGCGCAGCACACCGCGCACCGCTGCGGGCGTGGCGCCGACCGACTTCGCGAGGTCGCGCACCAGCGCCGCATCGGCGGCGACCTCGCCGAGCGCCGCAGCCGACTTCGCCGCCGCGGGCTGCCGCACGGCTGTGGGCAGCGTGCGGTTCAGCACGAGCGCTCCGAGGGGCATGCGGCGCCGATGGAGTTCGTCGGCGAGGAACCGTGCTTCGCGCGCCGGGGCCGCCTCGAGCGTGCTCACCACCACGAACGCGGAGCGATCGTCGGTGAGGAGTCGCTCCACCGACGTCGCCCGACGCACGAACCCGGCCTCCATCGTCTGGAACAGCACGAAGAACTCGGCGATGTCCTGAAGGAACCGAGACCCGAGCACGCGGTCGGCCACTTGGTAGAACGGTTTCGACGCCGCCGTGAACAGCCGCGAGCGGTAGGGCACCGTGAGCCACCTCAGCAGCCGACTGCCGAAGAAGTCGCGCATCCGGCCAGGCGCATCGAGCAGATCGAGCGCGTTGCGCGACGGAGGCGTGTCGATGATCACCAGGTCCCACCGACCGGACGCGTGCAGGTCGTGCAGTTGCTCCATCGCGATGTAGTCGTGACTGTTCACGAACCGGCCGGTGATGTTGGTGTAGAGCGGATTGGCGAGCACCTGTTCGCGAACCGCAGCGGTGGGCGCCTGCCGGGCGATGAGGTCGTCCCATCCCTGCTTCGTGTCGAGCATGGCCACCCACATCTCGCCCCTGCATTCCACTCCGGCGGCTGCGAACGATGCCGGAGGCACCTGCACCGGGGTGTTGCCCACGCCCTCATCGCCCAGTCCGGCCAGGCCCAGCGCCACTGCCAGACGGCGGGCCGGGTCGACCGTCACCACCAGTACCCGCCCACCCAGGCGGATGGCCGCGGCGGCGCCGAGGGCGGCGGCCACGGTGGTCTTGCCGGTACCACCGCTGCCGCACACCACCACCATCTCCTTGGCGGCCAGAAGGTCGGCGATGCCGGTCGAGGCCTTCACAACGCGTCCCCGGCCGACGCCGACAGTGCATCGGCCAGCATCGACACCACGCGTCGGCCGCTCGCCTTCGCGAACAGTTCGGGCACCGCGTGCACGGGGATGCCGGGAGGCAGGTCTGCGCGCAGGTGCTGCAGATGGCTCTGGGCGATCGCATGGCGCGCCTCCGCCAGTCGAGCGGCCTCCCACACGGTTGCGGTGCGCGTGCCCGCCACGGCGGCCAGGCGGGTCTGCGGCTCCGGAGCCGACAGCCGGTCGAACACCTCGCGTCGGTCGTCGAGGAACCACGCCGGCACCACCCGGTTGGCGATCACCGCTGCCACGTCGACCTCGGTGATGCGCTGCACCTTGCCCACCAGTTCGAGCGTCTCGGTGACCGGCATCTCCTCGGGTGTGGTCACCACCACCAGGCCCGTGCGGGCGGCGTCACCGAGAATGCGCAGCATCCACTCGGTCTGGTCGCGCACCGGGCCCACCTGCACCAGTTCGCGAATGGCCCGTGGTGCGTCGATCTGGGCCACGATGTGCCCGCTCGCCTCGGCATCCACCACCACCAGGTCGTAGTGCCGCTCGCGCACCTCCCAGCACAGCTTGCCGATGGCCAGGATCTCCTTCACACCGGGCGCCGCATCGGCGACGAAGTCGAACGTGCGCGCCAGGGGGCCGATGCGCCCGATGAACGGCACCTTCGCCACCACCCGCAGGTACTCGCGCAGCGAGTCCTCGGTGTTCATCGCCATCGCCCACAGCCCCGGGCTCACCTCGGTCGGCTCGAACCTCAGACCGCCCACCTCGAAGGCTCCGGCGATGGCTCCCTTTGCGTCCATCTCGCACACGAGCGTGCGCTTCCCACGGCGCACGGCAAGGTCGGCGAGCGCCGCCGCGGTGCAGGTCTTGCCCACACCGCCCTTGCCGGTGACGAACAGCAGTTGCCGGTCGAGCAGCCGGGCGGGCGCGGACATGTCAGCCGTGCGGGCCCTCGTCGGCGAGCCGTTGCAGAAAGGCGCCGTAGGGGTTCTTGGCCATCGGGGCCGCGCTGGCGCGGAGCGTGTGGGCGTCGATCCAGCCGGCACGGAATGCCACCTCGTCGGGCGACGCCACCTGCAGGCCCTGCCGCTTCTCGAGCGTGGCCACGAACTGCGACGCCTCGAGCAACGAGTCGTAGGTGCCTGTGTCGAGCCATGCGAAGCCGCGGCCGAGCAGTTCCATCTGCAACTGACCACGGCGCAGGTATTCGCGGTTCACGTCGGTGATCTCGTACTCGCCGCGCGCCGACGGCTGCAGGTGGGCGGCGATGTCGACCACCTGGTCGTCGTAGAAGTAGAGACCCGTGACCGCCCAGTTACTGCGCGGCTGCGCCGGCTTCTCCTCGATGCTCAGCACCCGGCCGCTGTCGTCGATCTCGGCCACGCCGTACCGCTCGGGGTCGTGCACGTGATAGCCGAACACGGTGGCACCGACAGGCCGGGATGCCGCCGCGCGCAGCTGGTCGACCAATCCGTGACCGAAGAAGATGTTGTCGCCCAGCACGAGTGCGCTCGGGCCTCCGGCCACGAAGTCGGCGCCGATGACGAACGCCTGCGCCAACCCGTTGGGCACCTCCTGCACGGCGTACTCGAGGCGCACGCCCCACTGCGAGCCGTCACCCAGCAGCGCCCGGAAGCCGGCCTGTTCGTGCGGTGTGGTGATGACGAGCACGTCGCGGACACCCGCCAGCATCAGCGTGGTGAGCGGGTAGTAGATCATCGGCTTGTCGTACACGGGCAGCAACTGCTTGCTGACGCCGCGAGTGATGGGCCACAACCGACTGCCCGTGCCGCCGGCGAGGATGATGCCCTTCACGGCGTGTGCTCAGCCGCCGAAGCCGATGCGGCGGTCGCCCTCGGCAGTGCCGAGTTCGACGAAGGCGATCTTGGCTGACGCCACAGCCACTTCGCGGCCCTTCTTGTCGGTGAGCCACAGCACATCGACCGCACCGGTGAGGGCGGCGTCGATCTTGGCCTTCACGGCGTCGCGGTCGAGGTCGTCGGCGAGCTCGAGCGAGATGTCGCGGGCGGTTTGGCTGACACCGATTCGTACGTCCACGGTGGTCCTTTCATGGGGGCGTGCCGGGCCATGGTACCCGCCACCTTCCGGACCGAGGGTTTCGTGCGGGCCCGGCCCGCACGGAAACCCCGATCTGGCCCGAACCGAGGGTTTCTTGCGCCACTGGCCCGCACGGAAACCCCGATCTGGGCCCGGGTGGGTCAGATGGAGGTGGCGCAGAAGGTGTCGCCCTGGGCCATCGACTGCAGCGTGCTCACCTCGGCGTCACCGTGGAGCGCCGTGAGCATGCCGCGCACCATGCCGCGGTCGACCGCACAGATGACCGGGTGTTCGATGGCCACATCACCGAACGGGCAGTGGTTGTTGATGATGCGCAACTGGTTGTTGCGCTGGTCGGCATGTGCGGCGAACCCGTGCGCGGTGAGCGCGTCGGCCACCGCCTGCATCGCCGACCGGAGGCTGCGCTGTCCCGCAGCGAGGTCGGCGCCGGTCATGCCCTGCGCCATGGCCCTGCCGTACTCCTGACCCACGTCCTCGGCCATTCGCTCGGCCTCCGCTGCAGGCAGCAGGCGCAGTGCTCGGCCCAGCAGCGACAGCACCAGGTCGTCGCTCTTCACCGGCACGTCGGCAACGTCGGCCTTCGCCTCGGCCGGCACGCGATAGTGCTTCGAGGGACGACCGGCGCCAGCGCCCTCGGCACGCTCGACCACCACTTCCAGGTACCCGCCGGCCGACAACTTGTCGAGGTGGTGACGCGCCACGTTGGGGTGCACGCCGAACTGCTCTGCCACCTGCGCCGCGGTGACACCGGCCTCACGCTCGCGAGCCATGAGGTAGATGCCGCGCCGCGTGGGGTCGCCGAACGCGTCGGTGATGGCAGAAACCGTGCTCGTGAATGAGGTCGGGTTGACGGGCACGTCGGTATTCTACCTATG
>CAZQPJ010000136.1:0-6850 GCA_964595105.1 uncultured Bifidobacterium sp. | reverse complement strand
TGCAGAGGATGGTGCCACCACGCGGGCCGCGCAGCGTCTTGTGCGTGGTGAACGTGACGATGTCGGCGTACGGCACCGGGTTCGGGTACACACCGCCGGCGATGAGGCCGGCGAGGTGCGCCGCGTCGAACAGGAACATCGCGCCCACCTCGTCGGCGATGGCCTTGAAGGCGGCCGGGTCGAGACGCCGTGGATAGCTGGTGGTGCCCGCAACGATGAGCTTCGGCCGGTGCTGCAGGGCGAGGTCGCGCACCTGGTCCATGTCGATGCGCTCGTCGCCGGGCGTCACCTTGTACGGCACGAAGCTGTACAGCTTGCCGCTGGCGTTCACCGGCGAACCGTGGGTGAGGTGGCCGCCGTGATCGAGGCTGAGGCCCAGCACCGTGTCGCCCGGCTCGAGAATGGCCTGGTAGGCGCACATGTTGGCGTTGGCGCCGCTGTGCGGCTGCACGTTCGCGTGGTCGGCGCCGAACAGGGCCTTCACACGGTCGATGGCGATCGCCTCGATGTCGTCGATGATGGCGTTGCCGCCGTAGTACCGCTTGCCCGGATAGCCCTCGGCGTACTTGTTGGTGAGGGCACTGCCCACGGCTCGCATCACGGCCGGCGACGTGAAGTTCTCGCTGGCGATCAACTGCAGGCCGGTGCACTGGCGCTGCACCTCGGCATCGATGAGGTCGAACACCGTGGTGTCGGGGGTGAGGTCGCTGGGGAAGGGCATGGTTGGCTCCGGAGGTCAGCCGCGGGCGGCTTCGTCGAGTTCGATCTGCATGAGTTGCTCCACGCGGCGGGCGTGACGGCCACCCTCGAACGCGGTGGACATGAACGTGGCAAGTATCTCCTCGGCGAGCCCGATGCCCACCACCCTGCCACCCATGCTCAGCACATTCGCATCGTTGTGGGCGCGGGCCATGCGGGCCGTGTAGAGGTCGTTGCACAGAGCAGCACGCACCCCGTGCACCTTGTTGGCAGCCAACTGCTCGCCCTGCCCGCTGCCGCCCAGCACAATGCCGAACTCGGCGTCACCATCGCGGACGGTACGACCCACGGCGGCGCAGATCGGCGGGTAGTCGCAACTCTCGGTGGAATGGGTGCCGTGGTCGATCACCTCGTGGCCGTCGCGCTGGAGCACGCTGACGAGATGCTGCTTGAGGTCGAAGCCGGCGTGGTCGGAACCGATGGCGATACGTGACATCGCCGCGAGTGTAGGTGGCGGTGGGTTCGTCACGCGAGCCGCTTCCTCCCTACCCTTCCGGTCATGTCCGTCGACCCCCGCACCCCCGTGATCATCGGCGTCGGCCAGGCGCTGCAGCGCGAGGCCACGTTCGACGACGCCCTCGACCCGAGTGCGTTGATGGCCGAGGCCGTTCGAGCCGCAGCCACTGATGCCGGCCTCGCCGCACTGCCGAAGATCACCGCCTTCCGTGTCATCGGACTGCTGTCGTGGAAGTACCACAACGTCGCGTGGAACCTCGCCCAGCATTTCGGTCAGGACCCACAGGAGACCGCCGTCACCTGCATGGGTGGCAACACGCCGCAACTGCTGATGAACGCCACGTGCATGGACATCAGTCGCGGCGTGCTCGACATCGCAGTCCTCACGGGCGCCGAGGTGTGGCGCACACGCATGCGCGCCCGCAAACAGGGTGTCACCCTGCCGTGGCCCACCGAGCGCTGCCACCGCTCGCCCCGGTTGCTCGGACGCGACAAGCCGATGATCAGTGAGGCCGAGCAGGCACGCGGCATCGTGATGCCGGTGCAGGTGTACCCGATGTTCGAGACCGCGCTCCGCGCCGCCGCCGGCCGGTCGGTCGATGAGCACAACGTGCTGATCAGCGAGCTCTGGCAGCGGTTCAATGCCGTGGCGGTCGACAACCCCTACGCGTGGGTGCGGGAGCCGAGGACCGCCGAGGAGATCCGCACGCCCAGCCCCACCAACCGCATGATCGGCTACCCGTACACGAAGTTCATGAACTCCAACAACGACGTCGACATGTCGGCAGCCGTCATCGTGTGCAGCGCCGCGAAGGCCGAGGAACTCGGCGTGCCGCGCGACCTGTGGGTGTTCCCCTGGAGCGGCGCCGACTGCGCCGAGCACGAGTTCATCAGCGACCGCTGGTCGTTCGCCCACACACCGGCCATCGAGTTGGGCGGCCGCACTGCACTCGAGCTCGTGGGCCTCACCATCGACGACATCGACATCGTCGACCTCTACTCCTGCTTCCCGAGTGCAGTCCAGCTCGGGGCGCAGAGCCTCGGCCTGTCGCTCGACCGGCAGCTCACCCGCACCGGTGGGCTCACGTGGGCCGGCGGCCCGTGGAACAACTACGTGATGCACGCCATCGCCACGGTGGTGCACGACCTGCGCAACGGTGCCGGCCAGAAGGCGCTCGTGTGGGCGAACGGCGGCTACGCCAGCAAGCACTCGTTCGGCGTGTATGGCACGGAGCCGTCCACGAAGATGTTCCGGGCCACGCATCCGCAGGCGAAGATCGACGAGTTGCCGAAGCGAACGCTGGCGGCGCCGACCGATGCGGCCGGGCCGGCCACCATCGAGGCGTACACCGTGATGCATTCCCGCGATGGCGAACCCGAGCGAGTGTTCGCCGCCTGCCTTCTGGCCGACGAACGTCGTGCGTGGGGCGTGTCATCCTCGTCCGATCTCGCCGCTGCGATGTGCGAGGGCGAGTGGGTGGGCCGGGTCGCCGCGCTCGATGCCGAGGGCACGCTGCTGGTGTGATCCGGATGCGGTGACTCCGCTGCTCCGACGCTGCGAGTGGCATGCTGCAGACGTGCCCAACGAGCTTCCCGCCCTCATCCTCGACTGCGACCCCGGCCACGACGACGCCATCGCCATGCTGGTGGCAGCGCGCCATGCCCGCGTGCTCGGCATCACCACCGTCGCCGGCAACGCGCCGCTCAGCGCCACCACCCGCAACGCGCTCATCATGCGCGACCTGCTGGGCATGGACGCCGAGGTGCACTCCGGTGCCGACCGGCCGCTCATCCGCGAGCCGAAGCATGCCGACTACGTGCACGGCAAGAGCGGCATGGACGGTGCTGATCTTCCCGAGCCGAGCGGGCCGCCGGCCAGCACCGACGCAGTGGGCTTCATCATCGACACCTGCCGGGCGAACGAGGGTGCATGGCTGGTGCCCACCGGGCCGCTCACCAACATCGGCCTCGCGTTGCGAGCAGCACCCGACCTCGCCGGCCGCATCGCCGGCATCTCGCTGATGGGCGGCGGCACCTTCGGCAACCGCACCGCGGCGGCCGAGTTCAACATCTGGTGCGACCCGGAGGCCGCCGACATCGTGTTCTCCTACGGCGGGCCGCTCATCATGTCGGGCCTCGATCTCACCCACCAGTTCCAGGCACTGCCTCACCGCGTCGACATGGTGCGGCCGATCCCCGGCCGTCTGGCGCACGCACTGGTGGGCCTGCTCGAGTTCTTCAGCGGCACCTACACCTCACGCCACCACGGCATCGGCGGAGCGCCCGTGCACGACCCGTTGGCCGTGATGGCGCTCACCCACCCTCATCTGTTCACCACCCGCAACGCACACGTCACCGTCGAGACCGCCGGCACCCGCACCCTCGGCATGACCGTCATCGACCAGCGCGATCTGAAGGAAGTCCCCCAGGGCAACTGCACCCTGCAGACCCACGTCGACGCCGACGCAGCCTGGAACGTGGTGGTCGATGCCATCACCCACTTCAGCGCCTGACCCCTCACCCCCTCCCCCCTTTCAGCGAGGACGTCGCGGCCGTTTCGTCGGCCCACGTGGATAAGGGCGCGACGTCCTCGCGGGGTTGAGAGGGTTGGGGCGGGGTTGGGGCGGGGTTGGGGCCGGGGTCGCGTACGCTGCGGCACATGCGTGCAGCCGTGATGCGTGACTGGCAACTCCGAGTCGACGACCTCCCCGACCCCACACCCGGCCCCGGCCAGGTGCTCACGAAGGTGCTGGCGTGCGGCATCTGCGGCAGTGACCTGCACATGCTGCAGCACGGTGCCGAGGTTCGGTCGATGACAGCACAGTTGATGGGCGACGCCCCGCCGGAGGCTGGAGCGCCGATCAGTTTCGAGCCCCACCTCGACACGGTGATGGGACACGAGTTCTGCTGCGAGGTGGTCGAACTCGGACCCGGCTGCACCAACCTCAAGGTCGGCGACGTGGTGGTGAGCATGCCGGTGGCCTTCGACGCCACCGGCCTCCACACCGTCGGCTACTCGAACCGGTACAACGGCGGCTACGCCGACCTGATGGTGCTGAGCGAGATGCTCGGCATGAAGGTGCCGACCGGTCTTCCCGCCAACCTCGCTGCCCTCACCGAGCCCCTCGCCGTGGGCGTGCACGCCGTGGCAATGAGCCGCATCGTTCCCGGCGAGGCGGCACTCGTGATTGGCGCCGGTCCCGTGGGTCTGGCCTGCATCGCCGAGTTGCGCATGCGCGGCATCGGCCCCATCGTGGTGGCCGACTACTCGGCGAAGCGCCGCGAACTGGCCGCGCTGCTGGGTGCCGACGAGGTGGTGGATCCCCGAGTCGAGTCAGCCATCGCAGCGTGGAAGCGCATCGACGGCAGCCGCCAGTTGGTGATCTTCGAGGCGGTCGGCGTGCCCGGCATGATCCAGCAGGCGATGCGCATGGCTCCGCGCCACGCACGCATCCTGGTGGTGGGCGCCTGCATGCAGGAGGACAGGTTCCACCCGATGCTCGCCCTCGGCCGCGAGATCAACATCCAGTTCGCCCTCGCCTACGAACCGCAGGAGTTCGGGCATGCCCTGAACGCCATCGCCGATGGCAAGGTCGACCTCAGCCCGTGGCTCACCGGCGTCGTGCCGGTCGACGGCGTACCCCAGGCCTTCGCCGACCTCGCCAACCCCGAGGAGCACGCCAAGATCCTCGTGGTGCCCGGTACCTGAGCCCCAACCGGCCATCGTCGCCACCGCCATGACCGACACGTTTCCCCGCCAGTACGCCCGCACCCAACGGCTGACGCTCGGCGACCCGCGCAACATCGTCGTGTCCCCCGACGGTCGCACCGTGGTGTTCGCTCGCAGCCGCGCCGGCGACGACCCGGTGAACTGCCTGTGGGCCATCGACGTGGCCACGGGAGCGGAACGACTGATCGTCGATCCACCGGCCCTCCTCGACACCGACGGAGCCGACCTGCCGCCCGAGGAACGCGCCCGACGCGAACGCATGCGTGAGGGCGCCGGCGGCATCACCGCATACGCCACCGACCGAGAAGCGAGGCGCTGCGCCTTCGCGCTCGCGGGCCGACTGTTCGTGGCCGACACGGTCGACGGCACCACCGCCGAACTCGACGTGCCCGGCCCGGTGTTCGACCCACGCCCCGACCCCGGCGGCTCCCGCATCGCCTACGTCAGCGGACGGACATTGATGGTGACCGACCTCGCCGGCGACACTCGAGTGCTCGCCACCGACGCGGACCTCGACATCGCGTGGGGCAGCGCAGAGTTCATCGCCGCCGAGGAGATGGACCGACACCGCGGCCACTGGTGGAACCCGTCGGGCACCGCCATCGCCGCGTGTCGGGTCGACAACTCGCCGGTGCAGCACTGGTACATCGGCAACCCGGCCGCCCCCGCCTCCGAGCCGCAACGGGTGCGCTATCCGGCCGCCGGCACGCCCAATGCGGTGGTGACGCTGCACGTGCTGCCGCTCGACGGCGAGCCGGTGGAGGTGAAGTGGAACCGCGCCACCCACCCCTACCTCACCGACGTGGTGTGGGCCGGCGACGATCGACTGCTCGTGGCGGTGCAGACCCGCGACCAGCGCTCGACGATGGTGCTGGCCGTCGACCCGCGCACGGGCGCCACCACCGAACTGATCTCCGACACCGATCCGGCATGGGTGGAGCTCGTGCCCGGTACGCCAGCGACGCTCGCCGACGGGCGTCTGGTGACCTGCGCCGATCGAGATGGCGCGCGTCGGCTGATGGTGGATGGCACCGCTGTCACGCCGGCCGATCTGCAGGTGCGCGGCGTGGCTGCCGTGGGCACCGACACCGTGTGGTTCCATGCGAACCCCATCGACGACGCCACCGTGCAGCACGTGTGGCGCTGGAACGGCTCGCTCGAACAGGTGACCACCGAGCCAGGCGTGCACACCGTGGTGGTGGGTGGGCCCACGACCGTCATCCGGTCGGCCGTGCTGCACCGCCCCGGCGCCGTCACCACCGTGCTGAACGGCCCCATCATCGCATCGCAGGCGCTCACCCCACTCGTGCGGCCCAACGTCACCCTGATGCGCAGCAGCAACCGACGTCTCGCCACCGCGGTGCTCCTGCCACACGACCACGACGGCTCTCCCCTGCCCGTGCTGATGGACCCCTACGGCGGCCCGCACGCTCTCCGCGTGGTGCAGAGCCACAACGCCCACTGCGCGTCGCAATGGTTCGCCGACCACGGCTTCGCCGTGGTGGTGGCAGATGGCCGGGGCACGCCCGGCCGCGGCAGCGAGTGGGAACGCAGCGTGCTGCACGACCTTGCGTCACCCGCGCTCGACGACCAGGTGGAGGCGCTCCACGCCGCCGCCGAGCGCCACCCGCTCGACCTGCAGCGAGTCGCCATCCGTGGATGGAGCTTCGGCGGCTACCTCGCCGCGCTCGCCGTGCTGCGCCGACCCGACGTGTTCCACGCGGCGGTGGCCGGGGCGCCCGTCACCGAATGGCGCCTCTACGACACGCACTACACGGAGCGCTATCTCGGCGACCCCCTTGCCCAGCCTCAGCCCTACGACTCGTCGAGTCTCCTGCCGCTCGCGCCGAACCTCACGCGGCCGCTGCTGCTGGTGCACGGCCTCGCCGACGACAACGTGGTGGC
>CAZQPJ010000135.1:0-6857 GCA_964595105.1 uncultured Bifidobacterium sp. | reverse complement strand
GAAGTCGCTCACCGCCAACTTGTTGGTCTTCACCTTGCGGATGAGGTCTTCGTACGCCGCGAGGAACCCTGCGAAGTCGAGCGACTCGGCCTCGCGCAGCACCGGCACCACGAGCGTGCGCGACCCATCGGCCTTGCCGACGTCGACAGCGAGACCCATGTTGATGTGCGCGTTGCGCAGCAGACGCGGCTTGCCATCGGCATCGACGGCGTACGTGTTGTTCATGCCCGGCACGGCGTCCGCGATGGCACGCACGATGGCGAACCCGATGAGGTGGGTGAAGCTGACCTTGCTCTGGCCAACTCGTGTGCGGTAACCGTTGATGACCGAACGGTTCACCTCGAGCAACTTCGCCGGAATGTTGCGGAAACTGGTGGCCGTTGGCACCGTGAGGCTGCGCTCCATGTTGGCGGCGATGGCCACGCCCGCACCACGGATCGGCTCACCGATGTCCGACACGGGAGCAATGGGTGCCGGGGCGACTGCCTCCACCGTGGGCACCACTGGCGCGGGCGGAGTATTCGGCTGGGCGGCCACCGCCGGCACCGACGACGTGAAGTCGGAGAAGAACTCACGCCAACTGGGGCCCACGCTGTCGGGGTCGGCGCGATAGTGCTCGTACATCTCCTCGACGAGCCACGAGTTGGCGCCGAACGACGCCGACGAATCGGAGGTAGTCATCGAGAGCGATGGTACTTGTGACGAACGACTGATGTGGGGTGCCAGCCTTCACGTTGCCTTTCCGAAGTCAACACTTCTACAATCCGGCGCATGAGAACTCGCCCCTTCTCCTCGTTCGCTCTCGCTCTCAGCCTCGCTGGCTCGCTCGCCCTGTCGGCCTGCGGTGGCAGCAGCGCCCCCGCCGACACTGCCCCGGCGGGCGTCGATGTCGAGATCCATGCCGTGGAGGGCGTCGCCTGGAGCACGACCAAGTTCGAGGTGACGGCCACCGATGGCACGGTCACCATCTTCAGCCGCAACGACTCGAGCATCGCCCACAACCTCTATGTGCTCGACAAGGACAAGAAGGTGATGGGCCAGTTCATCGACCTGCCCAAGCGCGGCGCTTCAGGCGTGCGCGAGCTGTCGCTGGCGCCCGGCGAGTACCACATCGTGTGCAAGGTGCCGGGCCACAGCAACATGAACGCCACGCTCACCGTGAAGTGAGTCGTTCGAGCGCTTCCTGAAGTCGGTTGCTCCAGTCGACCGTCTCGGTGCTCACGCCGGCGGCGTGGAACTCGGCTCGTTGTCGGGACAACTCATCAGCCACGGCGTCGATGCCCTCCACCAACACGAGTTCTGCGATGCGATCGCGCAGATGCCGTGCCAGCGCCGGGCTCGACCCATCGGTGCCCACCGCCACCACCACCGGCCCACGTCGCGTGATCGCCGGCAGGATGAAGGAACAGTTCGACGGGTCGTCGGCACTGTTCACCCACACCCCACGCTCGCGGGCGTCGGCAGCCACCCGAGCGTTGACCGCCGGCACATCCGTGGCGGTCATCACCAGGAGGTGACCGGCCAGATCGTCGGCGACATAGCCGCGACGCCGCACCTCTGCGACCGACGCAGCCAATGGCTCGAGCACGAACGGGGCCACCACCGTCACCCGCGCGCCTGCAGCGAGCAGGCCATCCACCTTGCGTGATGCCACCTGACCGCCTCCCACCATCAGCACCGGAACTCCGGTGAGGTCGAGCACCACTGGGTAGTCGAAGGCCATGGCGGAACACTACCGGAGGAATTCCCGCAAAATCCGACCGACAAAGTCGTATTTCGTGGTAGACAGTCACCCACCTCACCCAACACCACGTTGCCGGACAGATGATGGACGCCCTCACACGACTCCCCTCCCACCTCGAATCCGCCCACCCCGCCGACATCGTTCGTTGGGCCGCCGGTGAATTCGGTGCCGAACAACTGGTGGTGACCGCCAGCTTCGAGGACGCCGTGCTGGTGCACGTTGCCGCAACGGCCGTGCCGGGCATCGAGATCGTGCTGCTCGACACCCAGTACCTGTTCGCCGAGACGCAGTGGTTCGCTGAGCAGTTGCGTGCTCGATTCGACCTGAACCTGCGCATCGAATCGCCGGCGCCCGAGGTGGTACCCGACAACCTATGGCAGACCGATGCCACTGCATGCTGCAACGTGCGCAAGGTTCAGCCACTGGCCCGGGTGCTGGCTGGCCGGGCGGGCTGGATCACCGGCGTGCGCCGCGCCGACGGCCCCACTCGGGCCTCCACCCCGGTGGCATCGTTCGACGTGGGCCGTTCCATCACCAAGGTGAATCCCCTCGCAGCACTCAGCGACGACGACATGGCGCTCTACGAGCGACTCCACGACCTGCCCCGCAACCCGCTCACCGACCGCGGCTACCCGAGCATCGGGTGCTGGCCGTGCACGTTGCCGGTGCCACCGGGTGCCGACAAGCGGGCCGGGCGCTGGGCAGGAAGCGACAAGACCGAATGCGGACTCCACACATGAGCACCATCGAACACACCCATCATCAGCATCGCGAGCGCGCCCACCTCGACGCTCTCACCGACGAGGCCATCACCATCATCCGCGAGGTGGCCACCGAGTGCGAGAACCCGGTGCTGCTGTTCAGCGGCGGCAAGGACAGCGCCGTGCTGCTGCATCTGGCCGTGCTCGCCTTCGCCCCGGCGCGACTCCCCTTTCCGGTGATGCACGTCGACACGGGCCACAACTTCCCGGAGGTCATCGACTACCGCGACCAACTGGTGAGGGACTGGAACGTGCGCTTGGTGATCGCCAGCGTGCAGGACAGCATCGACCGCGGACGCGTGGTGGAAGACACCGGCCCAAGGGCGAGCCGCAACCGACTCCAGTCGGTGACGCTGCTCGACGCGCTGGCCGAGCATGGCTTCGACGCCGCGTTCGGTGGCGGTCGCCGCGACGAGGACAAGGCCCGGGCCAAGGAACGCATCCTCAGCTTCCGTGACCGGCAGGGCCGGTGGGACCCCCGCCAGCAGCGGCCAGAACCATGGGCGCTGCTGAACCCGCGCATTCGCAAGGGCGAGCACCTGCGCGCCTTCCCCATCTCGAACTGGACCGAACTCGATGTGTGGCGTTACATCGAGCGGCACGAGGTGCCCCTGCCCAGCATCTACTTCTCCCACCAGCGCACGGTGATCGAGCGCGATGGCATGCTGCTGTCGGTGGGCGGGCCGGTGGTGCCCGAACCGGGTGAGGCGCCGTTCGAGGCCACTGTTCGCTACCGCACCGTGGGTGACGCCAGTTGCACCGGCGCCGTGGAGAGCACGGCCAAGGATGTGTTCGACGTGCTGGCCGAGGTGGCCGCAGCGCGCATCACCGAACGCGGCGCCACACGCGCCGATGACACGTTCAGCGAGAGCGCTATGGAAGACCGCAAGCGCGAGGGCTATTTCTGACATGACCGCGACAGATCTCACCGCCGGGTTCCTCTCCACCACGTCGTCCACACTGCGCATCGCCACAGCAGGCTCCGTCGACGACGGCAAGAGCACGCTCATCGGTCGGTTGCTGCACGACACGAAGACCGTGTTCGAGGACCAACTCCAGGCCGTGGTGAAGGCGAGTCGCCGCTACGGCGACGGCGAGACCAACCTTGCGCTCCTCACCGACGGTCTGCGTGCCGAACGCGAACAGGGCATCACCATCGACGTCGCTCACCGCTACTTCGCCACGCCGGCACGCAGCTTCATCGTCGCCGACACACCCGGCCATGCGCAGTACACGCGCAACATGGTCACCGGTGCCTCCACCTCCGACGTGGCCATCGTGCTCGTCGACGCACGTCACGGCGTGCTCGACCAGACGCGCCGGCACACGCTCATCGCCGCGCTGCTCGGCGCGCATGCCATCGTGCTGGCAGTGAACAAGATGGACCTCGTCGACTGGAGCGAGGAACGGTTCGACGAGATCGCCACGGAGGTCGACTCGTTCCTCGGTCGCATCACTGATCGCGTGCCGCTGACCGCCATCCCGCTGTCGGCGCTGCTGGGCGACAACGTGGTCGACACATCGGCCAACACCCCGTGGTACGCCGGCCCCTCGCTGCTCGACTACCTCGAGGCGTTCGAGGTGCGGCCATCCGCCGAGTTGGGCGCTCGTGTGCACGTGCAGCGCGTCATTCGGCCGCAGGGTGGCACACATGCCGACTTCCGTGGTCAAGCAGGTGTGGTGAGCGGCGGATGGCTCCGCGTGGGCGACTCCGTGACGGTACTGCCGAGCGGCATCACCACTTCCGTTCGCGACATCTACCGCTGGGGCTCACCGGTGGAGGAAGCCGGACCCGGTCACGCCGTGGTGGTGCAACTCGACCACAACGTCGACGCTGCCCGTGGCGACGTGCTGGTGACCGCTGATGGCGTCGCTCCCGTGGTGAGCAACGAGGTGGAGGTCGACCTGTGCTGGATGATCGACCGCCCGCTCACCGAGGGCAGTCGATGGTGGTTCAAGCACGGCACCCGGAGCGGTCACGCCACCGTGCAGCACCTGGTGCACCGCCTCGACCCCACCACGCTCGACCGTCACCACGCCGCACAACTCGAACTGAACGACCTCGGTCGGGTTCGCCTCGTGTTGAGCGAGCCGGTGGTGGCCGACGAGTACCGGACGCTGCCCGACGGCGGGCGGATGATCCTGATGGACATGGCCGACAACGCGACCGCCGCCGCCGCCATGGTGCACGACTCGGTGGTGTCGCCATGAGCGGACGCGTGTTCCTGGTGGGCGCCGGCCCGGGCGACCCCGAACTGCTCACCGTGCGCGCCGCACGCCTGTTGGCCACCGCCGACGTGGTGGTGCACGACGCCCTGGTGAGCGATGCCGTCCTGGCCCTGGCGCCGGCCTCGGCCGAGTTCATCGATGTCGGCAAACGGCCGGGCCGCGGAGTGCCGCAGGACATGATCAACCTGCTGCTGGTGCGCCTCGCACGGGCAGGGCGCGACGTGGTGCGGTTGAAGGGCGGCGACCCCTTCGTGTTCGGCCGAGGCGGCGAGGAGGCGCAGGCGCTCGCCGAGGCAGGCGTCTCCGTCGAGGTGGTGCCCGGCATCACGTCGGCGGTCGGAGCACCGGCCGCCGCAGGTATTCCGGTCACCTACCGCGGCATGTCGGCATCGTTCACGGTGGTCACCGGCCATCGCCAAACGGGCGAGACACCGGTGAACTGGGCCGCTCTCGCACAGACTGGCGGCACCATCGTGGTGCTGATGGGCGTTGCCGAGCGAGGCACCATCGCCGAGGCGCTCATGCACGGCGGACTGGCCGCCGACACACCCGCCGCCGCAGTGCACCGCGCCACAACGGGCGAGCAGACGGTGGTGCGGTGCCCCCTACGCGAACTGGCCACCACACCGATCGAATCACCAGCGGTGATCGTGATCGGCGCAGTGGCCAGTCTCGACGTTCACTCGATCGCCGCAGCGATCGAAGCCTGACGGATCAGGCAGCCTTCAGCAGCACCTCGCTGAGGATGAGGAAGATCACCCACAGGCCGAAGGCGGCGATGATGGGGTTGCGCACGCCCTTTCCGTCGTAGAGGACATTGAGGCCCTTGTTGGCCTGGGTCTTCCACGGCATGAGGCCGAGGGCGTTCACCTCGAGGATGGCGATGATGACGAGGCTGATGATCCAGTAGGTCATCATGTTGCCGCTCGACACCGTGGCGCCGCTGTTCGGACTGTGCGTCTGGTACACCATGAAGAAGAGCATGCTCACCGAGAAGATGGCGTTCTGACGGCTGGCCATCACGGCCTTGCGGCCGGCCGCCGGTGCGTCGGGGTTGGCCTCGCCACCACCGAGCACGTTGGCCGCATTGGCGAGCACGACCTTCTGATTGCGCCAGATGACCCCCCACACGTTGAGCAGCATGATGGTGCCGAGCAGCATGCCCGTGCTGATGCCAATGCCACCGGCCCGCTTGCCGAACTCGTTGGCGAAGTAGTCCTTCGTGACGACCGTGATGAGGATGCCGGTCACGAAGGTGCTGACCGCCGCCCACCGGAACCACCACAGCGCCTTGCGGGCCACCTTGTCGATGGCGATGTTGCGAGCACGGGCTTCGTCACCGAATGCGGCGAACGCCGGCACCTGCACGAAGTTGAAGTAGTAGAGCAGGCCGATCCACATGATGCCGGCCAGAATGTGCAGCCACCGGAAGCCGAAGCCACCCAGACCTGCCTGACTGAAGAAACTCTCTGCGAGCACTTTCCGTACCCCCTTCTTGTGAAACGTACGGGGCGAACGTAGCAGGCGCCGAACGACCTGCGTGGGAACCGTGGCATGACGGACGGAAGGGTTAGCCTGCGCTCCGACATGGCGCACGAATTCATCTACACCTGCTACAAACTCGCCCGCTTCTATCCACCCGACCGGACGGTGCTCGAGAACATCTCGCTGTCGTTCTATCCGGGCGCGAAGATCGGCGTGCTGGGCAGCAACGGTGCGGGCAAGAGCTCGCTGTTGAAGATCATGGCCGGCCTCGACGACGGCTACTCCGGCGAGGCTCGCCTCACTCCGGGGTTCACCGTGGGGTACCTGGCCCAGGAGCCACAGCTCGACCCCGCCAAGGACGTGAAGGGCAACGTGATGGACGGTGTGGCCGCCGTGCAGGGCCTCATCGACCGCTACAACGAAGTGATGGGCATGTGGGCCGACCCCGATGCCGACTACGAGAAGGTCGGCGCGCTGCAAGCCGACCTCGAAGACAAGATCGCCGCCGCCGACGCATGGAGCCTCGAACGAAACGTGGAGATCGCGATGGACGCGCTCCGCTGCCCGCCGGACGATGCCGATGTCCCCACACTGTCGGGCGGCGCGCGGCGCCGAGTGGCCCTCTGCCGTCTGCTGCT
>CAZQPJ010000134.1:0-6858 GCA_964595105.1 uncultured Bifidobacterium sp. | reverse complement strand
AAGTGGGGGCGGGAAGTGGGGGCGGGAAGTGGGGGCGGGAAGTGGGGGCGGGAAGTGGGGGCGGGAAGGGGTCAGGGTTTGAGGCGTTTGGGGGTGGCGTTCGCCGGGTCGAGCGGCCACTGGTGCTTGGGGTAGCGCCCGGCCATGTCCTTGCGCACGTCTGCCCACGTGCCGGCCCAGAAACCGGGCAGGTCGCGGGTGATCTGCACCGGCCTGTCGGCGGGTGACAGCAGTTCGAGCGCGAGGGGTACGCGGCCGCCCGCCACACATGGGTGCACCTTGGCGCCGAACATGTCCTGCACGCGCACGGCGGCCGTCGGCACGTCGCGCGAGTAGTCGATGGGTACCTGCCGGCCCGCCGGTGTGTCGAGCACGGGTGGCGCCATTTCGGCCAGTCGTAGCGACGCATCCCAATCGAGGCCGGCGGTGAGCAACATCTCGGTGTCGAGTCGAGCGAGGTCGTCGGCGCCGGTGGCATGCAGCAGGAAGGGCGCCAGCCAGTCGTCGACCGTGGCGAGCAGCGCGGCGTCGCTCCAGTCGGGCCAGGCCTCGCCCAGTTCGCGCCGCAGGAAGGCCACCCGGTGTCGCAGCGAGAGGGTGCGATCAGTCCAGCCGAGGGCGCCGAGTCGAGTGGTGCGCACTCGATCCAGCAGGGCCGCCGCGGTGGCTTCGCCGGGCTCCGGTGCGAGGGTGCGCTCGTCGAGCAACATTCCCCCGAGTCGGGTCTCGCGCCGCAGCACGAGGTCGTTGCGCTGTCTGTCCCACAGCAGGAACTCGCGTTGCTCGATCTGGTCGGCGAGTGCGACGACAAGGTCGTCGGCATCGAGCGCGGCGCCCATTCGGATGCGGGCGTTGTCACGCTTGCCATCGAGGTCGGCGGCCACCACGAACCGCTCGTTCGCCAATGGATCGGTGGTCGCGGTGAACGCGGCCGACCCGCTGCGCATCTGGAACTGGCCCGGTTGGCTTCGGCGCACGGCGATGCGGTCGGGATAGGCGTGAGCGAGCACAGCGCCGCATCGATCGATTTCCATCGAGTCGGGGTCGAAGCGGGCGCTTGCACGCCGAGCGAGGTCGGCCGCACGCTCGAGCACTCGGCGCACGTCACGCCGATCGGCAGCATCGTGGTGCTGACGCCCGCACACCACTGCGACGCGCAATGCGAGGTCGGCGGGAAGGTCGTCCGGTCGGCCGCGGAACACGTCGCGCTCGTCGAGCAGTGCCGCCACCACGCACGCAAGGCCGCGGTCGTGGGGCGACGTCGCATCCACCATCGACGACAGGCGTGGGTGCAGCGGCAGGGCGAGCATGCGCCGCCCGTGCGGGGTGATGCGACCGTCGTGGTCGAGCGCGCCGAGGCGTTGGAGGAGTTCGACGCCCTGCTGCAGTGTTCGCGCTGGTGGCGGGTCGGCCCAACGCAGGTCTGTTGCGGGCGTGCCCCACGCGGCAAGTTCGAGTGCGAGACCGCTGAGATCGACCTGGGTGATCTCCGCCTCGAGGTGTGCGCGGCGTGTGCCGTGTTCGAGCTTGCTCCACAACCGATAGGCGACTCCCGGTTCGACGCGCCCTGCGCGCCCGGCGCGTTGGTCGGCCGATGCCCGACTGGTGGTGACGGTGGTGAGCCGGCTCATACCTGTGCGTTGGTCGAAGCGAGGTACCCGTGCCTCTCCCGCATCGACCACCACGCGGACGCCTTCGACGGTGAGCGACGACTCGGCGATGTCGGTGCTCAGCACCACGCGCCGACGCCCGTCCGGTGACGGCGACAGGGCCAGGTCCTGTTCTGCGAGCGACAGGGCGCCGGCCAGGGGCCGCACGTCGACGTGCGGCGGTAGCGAGTTCTCGAGCATGGACTGCACTCGGCGGATCTCCCCGATGCCGGGCAGGAACACGAGCACGTCACCGGACTGCTCGCGAACGGCTCGTCCCACCAGCGCCGCAGTGGCTTCAGCGACCCGCTCGTTCCGTCCCATCGGGGCCCACACGATGTCGACGGGGTACAGCCGGCCATCGCTGTGGGCCACCGTCGTGTGAGCGCCCAGCACCGCCAGCAGACCCTTCGTGTCGGGCGTGGCCGACATGGCGAGGATGCGCAGGTCGGGCCTCACGGTGGCGCGGGCATCGAGTGCCAGGGCCATCCCGATGTCGGTGGGCAGGTTGCGTTCGTGCACCTCGTCGAAGATCACCAGCCCCACACCGTCGAGCGTCGGGTCGTGCTGGAGGCGACGGGTCAGGACCCCCTCGGTGACCACCTCGATGCGGGTGTGCGGGCCGATGTGACGTTCGTCGCGGGTTTGGTAGCCGACGGTGTCACCCACCCGCTCGCCCAGCAGGGCGGCCATCCGCTGCGCCGCGGCGCGTGTGGCGAGGCGCCGCGGCTCGAGCATCACCACGCGTTGGTCGCGCAGCCAGGGCTCGTCGAGTAGCACTAGGGGCGCGAGCGTGGTCTTGCCGGCCCCGGGTGGTGCCACCAGCACGGCCGAAGTGGAGTCGCGAAGTGCGGTGGCGACGACGGGCAGGGCCTCGAGGACCGGAAGATCCGGCAACTCGACGGCCATGCGGCTCAGCCCTGGGCGGGTGTGCCGTGGAAGGGGGAGGGGTCGCCCGAGACCGGGATGGTGGGCGGCAGCCACGCGGTGGTGGTGGCGATGGTCTTTGCCACACGCCGCCATGCGGCGGGGTCCCAGCCCTCGGCTGCATCGACCACGGTGCCGTTGCCCTGCACGAACACGAAGGCGGGCAGCGTCTCGAGGCCGAGACCACGGACGAACGAACGGTCGGTGTCGCAGTAGACGAGGAAACGCTCGGCGAGGGGGCCGAGGAACTCCTTGGCCTCGTCGGCGCTGCACGTGACCACGAGGTTCACCCGCACGTCGGCGCCACGGAAGGCATCGAGCACACGCGCTGCTGTCGAGAGGATCCAGGAGCTCTCGTTCGTGTACGGATCGAGCACCACGCTGGCGAGGTGGAACGTGGTGAGCCACTCGTGCAGGGGGCGCTGTTCGCCGTTGAGAGCGGTGAGGTTCAGGTCGAGAGCGACGGTGCGGGCCACGGGGTGGAACGGTAGCGCGCCGACGCATGCCGAACCCACCTCGGATAGGTTCCGGTCGTGCATCCGATCGAACGTCTCCGCTATCTGGCTCGCTCGAGCGGCGCCGACCAGCGGGTGCTGGTGTCGGAGACGGCCGATGCGCTGCGGGCGCTGCGGTCGGACCCTGCGGGGCTGGTGGTCAGTTGCCGACGCATCGTCGAACGTCACCCCACCTCGGGTCCGCTGTGGTGGCTCTGCGCGCACCTGCTCACCTCCACCGATCCGGCATCCACGGCGCGCGAGTTGGCAGGTGCGATCGAACTCGACCCGACCCCCGACCTCCTGGTGGATGCGCTTCCCGATGGAGCGACCGTGTGCCTCATCGGCTGGCCCGACCTCGCGGGAGAGGCGGTGCTGCAGCGAGGTGACCTCACCGTGCTGGCGGTCGATGCGTTCGACCAGGGCTCCTCGTTCGTGAGGCGTCTGCAGCGCAACGAGGTGACAGCCGAGGTGGTGGAGCCGGCGGGCATCGGAGCGGCGGTGATGGCGAGCACGCTCGTGCTGGTGGAGGCCGTGGCTGCGGGGTCGACCGACCTGCTGGCCACCCGGGGTTCGCGGGCGGCGGCCAGCGTGGCGTGGTGCGGCGACGTGCCGGTGTGGGCGGTGGTGGGGCGCGGCCGCCGTCTCCCCGCGAAGGCGTTCGACTCGATGGTGGCCTCCGTCGGTGACGTGCGGGTGCCGTGGGACGCCGAGGCCGACACCGTGCCGATGGGTCTCGCCTCGTTCGTCGCCACTCCCGACGGGGTGCGCGCTGCCGATGGAGCGCCCATGGTGGCCGAATGCCCGTTGGCGCCGGAGTTGCTCCGGTCGGGTCGGCACTGACGCGCACGGTTAGCGTGCGGGCATGTCCAGCAAGCGCTCGCAGATCACCATGACCGACGACGAGGTGAAGGCGTACCTCGAGTCGCAGACCATCCTCAATGTGGCCACCATCGGGCCGTCGGGTCATCCGCACCTGGTGGCGATGTGGTACGCCGTCATCGAGGGCAGCGTGTGCTTCTGGACCTTCGGCAAGAGCCAGAAGGTGATGAACCTCCGGCGAGATCCGAAGATGACTGGCCTCATCGAGAGCGGTGACGACTACAACCAGCTTCGCGGCGTGGAACTGGTGGGCACAGGTCATCTCATCGACGACTTCGATCAGGTGTTGGAGATCGGCAAGACGGTCGCTCTTCGCTACACCGGCCCGGCCGCGGTGAGCGAGGCGGCGTTGCCGTTCATCGAGGCGCAAGCACGCAAGCGGATCGGTGTGCGATTCGACGTGGAGCGAATCGTGAGCTGGGACCACACCAAACTCGGTGGCGCATACTGAGCCACGCATGAGTCGCACCGCTCTCCTCACCGATCGTTATGAACTCTCGATGGTGGCGGGTGCGTTGAGGTCGGGCCGCGCTGACGCCGACTGTGTGTTCGAGGTGTTCGCCCGGCACCTGCCGACCGGCCGCCGCTTCGGTGTGGTGGCTGGAATCGGCCGGTTGCTCGACGCCATCGACGACTTCAGGTTCGACGATGGCGACCTCGAATGGCTCAGAGGAACAGGATTCACGGACGAACCGACCCTCGAGTACCTCCGTGCCTATCGATTCACGGGTTCGATCGAGGGATATCCGGAGGGCGAGCTCTACTTCCCGTTGTCGCCGGTGCTCACGGTCAGAGGCGGCTTTGCCGAGTGCGTGGTGCTCGAGACGCTCGTGCTGTCGATCCTCAATCACGACTGTGCGGTCGCGTCGGCGGCAGCGCGGATGGTGCTGGCGGCGAAAGGCCGCCCGCTCATCGACATGGGCAGTCGCCGAACCCACGAGGAGGCGGCAGTGTCGGCGGCTCGTGCGGCACACGTCGCCGGTTTCAGCACCACGTCCAACCTCGCTGCGGGTCGGCGCTACGGCATTCCCACCGCCGGCACTGCCTCGCACGCGTCGATACTTCTGCAGGGTGACGAGCGCAGGGCATTTGCGGCGCAGGTCGACGTGTTCGGCCCGAGCACCACTCTGCTGGTCGACACCTATGACATTTCGCAGGGGATCCGCACCGCGGTGGAGGTGGGCGGCCCCGATCTCGCCGCAATTCGTATTGACTCGGGTGATCTGGGTTCGCTCGCCGACGCTGCACGTCGTCAGCTCGATGAGCTCGGCAACAGCCGGACGAGGATCCTCCTCAGCGGTGACCTCGATGAGCACTCGATCGCTGCGCTCGCCGCAGCGCCGGTCGATGCCTACGGCGTGGGCACGTCACTGGTGGTGGGCTCCGGTGCGCCCACCGCCGGGTTGGTCTACAAGCTCGTGGCGGTCGAAGGTCGACCGGTTGCCAAGAGGTCGGATGGCAAGGCCACCATCGGCGGCGCGAAGGTGGGTGTTCGGGCGCATCGGGCGAGTGGCACCGCAGTGGAGGAGTTCGTGGTGGCCGACGGTGCCGCTCCACTGCTGCCGACCGAGCGCGGTGACACGTTCCGCACCATCACAGCGCCGCTGTGGCGCGAAGGACACTCCGTGGAGGCCGGTCTCGCCAGCATCGACGATGCCCGCGAGCGATGTGCGACGGCACTGCGCACTCTGCCCTGGGAGGGACTCAGCCTCGGTCACGGAGAACCGGTGCTGGCCACCACCGTGCTCACCGCCGACTGAGGAGCACGCCCGTAGCGGATCAGCGTTGGCCGGCGCGCACGGGTGCCATGCCCGCAGCGTCGGCCAGTACCTCGGCAATGCGATCGAGGTCGTGGTCGATGAGGCCCACGGTGACGCGCAGTGACGGAGTGTCGGGCAACACCATGAACGGTTCGCCGGGGGCCGCACCGATGCCCTGCGCTGCGAGTGTGATGAGCGCGGAACGCTCGTCGGTGACGTGCATCCAGAGGTTGATGCCGTCGGTGCCCGTGTACGACACGCCGAGGTCGTGCAGTACGGAGGTGACGGCAGAACGTCGGCGCGCGTACTCGTGCCGGGCGGACCCCACCGCATCGATGGTGGGCTGGTGATCGAGCATCTCGAGCAGCACGGCCTGCAGGATGCGGCTGCTCCAGCCGGGGCCCAGCAAGCGACGGTTGGCGACGGCGTTCACCACGTCGCCGGCGCCGCCGACTGCAGCGAGCCTGAGGTCGGGGCCGTGGCTCTTCGAATAACTGCGCAGGTGGACGGTCTGGCCCGGAAGGTGAGTACCGATGCTGACGAGCGTGCCGCTGGCGATGTCGCCCGAATGGTCGTCCTCCACCACGACGGCAGTGGTGCGAGCCAGCACCGCCGCAAGTTGCTTGGCACGACGCCGCGTGGTGGTGACGCCGGTGGGGTTGTGCGCGCGTGGCTGGAGGAACACGGCACTCACCCCGTCGGCCACGGCGTGTTCGAGCGCCTCCACGCTCATGCCCTCGCTGTCGACCGGCACGCCCACCACCTCGGCGCCGAGGAGTTCGAGCAGGTCGAGCAGCGGTGGGAAGGCGGGGTGCTCCACCACCACACGGTCGCCGAGCCTCACCACCACCGATGCCACCCGGTCGAGTGCATCCATCGCGCCGTCGACGACGGTGAGCGCCTCCGGCGCGAACGGCCAGTTGGCGCGAAGCCGTTCGTCGAGTTCGGGCAGCACCGGTGTGTCGAGGTAGCTGCTGGTGAGCGACTGGCGGCTCACCCGGGCCAGCAGCGGGCCGAGGTCGGGAAGCAGCGCGGGGTCGGGCGTGCCGGTGCTGAGGTCGAGGGCGAAGTGCCCGGGCCCTTCCGTGACGCGTCGATATCGGCGAGGCGATGCGGGCCCCGTGGGAAGCCGCACGAAGGTGCCCT
>CAZQPJ010000133.1:0-6876 GCA_964595105.1 uncultured Bifidobacterium sp. | reverse complement strand
AGGAAGATCTGCTCGTACGGCGGGCGGCCTCCGTCGGCCGGATCGGGGAACACGTCGTGGATGGCCAGTGTGCCGCCCATGGCCACCAACGGCGTCCATCCCTCGTAGTCGAGCCGGGCCGGTTCAACACCGTGCCCCCCATCGATGAACAGGAACGACAACGGCGTTCGCAGGTTGGCCGCCACGGCTGGCGACTGGCCGACGATGGCGAACACGACATCCTCGAGACCGGCGTCGTGGATGGTGGCCCTGAAGAACGGCAGGGTGTCCATCCTGCCGATGCGCGGGTCGACCACCGAGCTGTCGTGATGCTCCCACCCCGCCTGGTTCTCCTCGCTGCCGCGGTGATGATCGACGGCGAACAGCACGGTGCCGCAGGCCCGCGCCGCGCCGCCGAGCCACACCGTCGACCGACCACAGTAGGAACCCACCTCCAGGAACGGCAGACCGGGCAGCGCCTGCCCCGCCTCGACCGCCGCATCGAAGAGCGCATCACCTTCGTCAGGCGGCATGAACCCCTTCGCCGCCAGCGCGTGGCGGCGCAGCTCGGGGTGAAGGCTCACCACTGGTCCCAGTGGATGATGCTGTCGGCCGCCGGCCTCGCAGCGGGCTTGAAGTCGGTGCCCTTCGTGAACGCCACGGGCGAGAGGCAGGCCTGCTGCACCGTGTCGAACGGGATGCCGAGCACATCGGCAACGGCCTGTTCCTGGAACAGGTGCAGCGTGGTCCAGCAGGTGCCCAGGCCGCGGGCACGCGCAGCCAGCATGAAGCTCCACATCGCCGGAAGGATGTTGCCGAAGATGGTGGCGCCCATCGCGCCGGGCAGTCCATCGGCGCGGCCACCCACACTGCAGGCGATGACCAGCGCCGGCGCGTCACCCATGCGGTCGCCCAGCAGGTCGGCCGAACTGGCGCTGCGGGCCTGCTGTTCGTTGGCCTCCACGCTGCCCTTGTCGATGCTGCCGATGTACACACCGTCCCAGGTCTTGTACATGGCGAAGCACTGGCGATAGATCTCGCCGACGGCGCGCTTCTTCTCGGGGTCGCGCACCACCACGAACTGCATGGTGGGGTTGTTCGAGCCGCTGGGCGATTGCATGGCCATGCCGACGCACTCGCGGATCAACTCGTCGGGAACCGGCCGGTCGAAGTCGAGGCGCTTGCGAACGGCGCGAGTGGTCGACAGCAGTTCGTCGGGGTTGAGCGGCAGGAGCGGCATGCGGGCACCATAATCTCCCCCGTGACTCGACACGAAGGGGTGCATCGACTGCGTCTGCGCACCGGTGCGTGGCTCCATCGGCAGTGGCCGATGGTGGTGGTCACGGTGGTGGTCTGGTGGCTCGCCGTGCTCCACCACCATGGCGGCATCTCGTGGGGCGACGACTTCGCGCTCTATCTGCGGCAGGCGCGCAGCGTGTTCGACGGCAACGTCGGTCAGGTCATCGCCGACAACCGCTTCAACGTGATGAACGCCGCCAAACCCGGCTTCAGCCCCATCGCCTACCCGTGGGGTTGGCCGCTGCTGTTGTCGCCGTTCGTTCGTCTGTGGGGGCTCGACTACGAACGACTGAAGCTGCTCGAGGTGGCCTGCCTGTGCGGCTTCCTGTGGGTGTTCCACTCGTTGCTGCAGCGCCGCTGCTCGAGGTGGGTGGCCGTGGGTGTGGTGGCGGCGGTGGGCACCACCACCGCCTACCTCGCGCACACCGACTTCCTGTTGAGCGAATACCCCTACATGTTCGCCGCCGTCACCACGCTGTGGTGGCTCGACCGGTGCAGGCGAACCGGGGCACTCGACCTCGCCACCCGCCAGCACCTGGTGGTGCTCGGCCTCCTGGCCGTGGCGGTGTTCAACGTTCGCCGCGAGGGTGTGGCCATCATCCTCGCCATCGCCGGCACAGGGGTGCTCGACCTGCGCGGCCGATGGCGCACCGCCGACCTCCGGCACGCAGCCACGCCGCTCGTCACGTTCGTGGTGGGCGTCGTCGGGTTCCAGCTGTTGATGCCGAGTTCGCTCGCCCCCGAGTACGCCGACGCCGGTCTGCACCAGACGTGGCACAAACTCGGCTCGCCCTTCCGTGGGGCCTTCGCCGACCAGATGGGTCTCCCCGAACTCCGCCGCACCTGGCTGCTGCTGATGTTCCTCCTCGTCATCGCCGGACTCGTCGTGCGGCTGCGACGCGCCCCGCGCCTCGACATGCCGCTCGCGGTGTTCGCCATCGGTTCGCTGGTGATGGTGGGCACCATTCCGGCACTGGCCGACCGCTACCTGCTGCCCATCACGCCATTCGCGCTCTACTTCGCGGTGCAGGCGCTGGTGGCACTGCCGCTGCCCCGCAACGCCGGGCGCTGGGTGGGCCTGTCCGCGCTCGTCGCGCTCGTGGTGGTGCACACCGTGCGCACGGTCGACACCATCGATCGGGTGCAGCAGAGCCGTGGCCACGGCGCAGTCGTCGACGGCCCGGAGGCACCGTACGCGCAGGCGGCACTCTCCGCCGTGCGCACCCACACCCACATGGACGACGTGGTGGCGTTCTTCAAGGTCCGACTCCTCACCCTCTACACCGACCGCCGTGGGGTTCAGTCGAGCGACCTCGATGTCATTCGTCAACGCGCCGACTATTTCCTGATGCGCCGCGACAGTTCGGCGGGCCAGCCGCTCGTGTCCGCCACCCAGGGAGCGGCCCTCGGCTGGACCATTGCCTGGCAGGACACCGACTGGGTGTTGTGGCGACTCGACCAGCCGAACCACTGAACCGCCTGCGACAATGGGAACGCCATGACTGCTCTCGACGAACTCGTTGACCTGCTCGACCTCGAGGCCATCGAGGTGAACATCTTCCGCGGCACCTCTCCCGACGAGAACCGACAGCGGGTGTTCGGCGGTCAGGTGGCCGGCCAGGCACTGGTGGCCGCCACCCGCACCGTCGACGCCGGCCGATTCGTGCACTCCCTGCACGCCTACTTCCTGCGGCCCGGCGATCCGACCGTGCCGATTCTCTACGAGGTCGACCGCATCCGCGACGGAAAGAGCTTCACCACCCGCCGCGTGGTGGCCATCCAGCACGGGAAGGCGATCTTCAACCTGCAGGCCAGTTTCCACGTGCACGAACCGGGACCCGACTACCAGCACGCGATGCCCCTCGACGTGCCGCCGCCCGAGAGCCTGCCCGACTTCAAGGAACGGATGGCCCCGTTCAAGGACCGCATGGGCGACTGGTACGACCGTCCCCGCCCGATCGACCTTCGGCATGTCGACGGCGACCCGTTCACCCGCCAGGGCAACCCCGCCGATTCCCAGAGGGTGTGGCTGCGCGCCGACGGACGCCTGCCCGACGACCCGATCCTGCATGCCTGCATCGTCACCTACGCCAGCGACATGACGCTGCTCGACACCACGGTGCTGCCGTTCGGCCTCAGCTGGGAGACACCGGGAATGCAGATGGCCAGCCTCGACCATGCGATGTGGTTCCATCGCCCGTTCCGCGCCGACGAGTGGTTGCTCTACGACCAGCGGCCGCTCAGCACGGGTTCCGGCCGCGGCCTCGCCGGTGGGTCGATCTACACCGCCGACGGGTCGCTCGCCGTCAGCGTCGTGCAAGAGGGCCTCGTCCGAATCGCATCGATGTGAACGTCACCATCTCCCGTTCGGCAGCAGCGGCCGTCGCAGCGCTCACCGTGTTCGCCGCTGCGTGCTCGTCGACCGGTGGCACCGACGTCACCGGCACGATCGGCACCACCGGCACCACAACGGCGCCCGTGGTCACCACTCCGGCGAGCGAGCCGTCGATCGGCAGCACGGCAGCCACCACCACGCCCGCGTCGACAGTGCCGTTCGCCGCCGACGACGTTCGCCTCGCGCCATTCGTCAGCGGCCTCACCGCGCCGGTCGACCTCGCGTGGCGCGCCGACGACGACACGCTCTTCGTGGTGCAGCAGAGCGGCACCGTGGTGCCCGTGCGCGACGGCGCCGTTGGCGCCCCGGTGCTCGATGTCACCGACCGCATCGCCTACGGCGGCGAACAGGGCCTGCTCGGCCTCGCGTTCCATCCCACCAAGCCACTCGCCTACGTGAACTACACCGCCACCGACGGCCACACGAACGTGGTGGAGTACGCGGTGGCTTCCGACGGCACCTTCGATCCATCATCGGCCCGCACCGTCATCGTCATCGAGCAACCCTTCCCCAACCACAACGGCGGTGACGTGGTGTTCGGACCCGACGGCATGCTCTACATCGGCATGGGTGACGGTGGCGCCGCGAACGACCCGCTGCGTCACGGTCAGGATCCGGGCTCCCTGCTGGGAAAGATCCTGCGCATCGACCCCACACCCGGTGACGGCAAGGGCTACACCATCCCGGCCGACAACCCACTCGTCGACGCATACGGTGCGGCGCCGGAGGTGTGGTCGCTGGGAGTGCGCAACCCGTGGCGGTTCTCGTTCGATCGCGCCAACGGCGACCTGTGGATCGGCGATGTCGGCCAGAACCTGTGGGAGGAGGTCGACCACGTCGCCGCCACCGACGGGACGGGCGCCGGCCGGGGCACCAATTTCGGCTGGAGCGCATGGGAGGGTTCGCATCGCTTCAACGACGACCAGACCGCCGACAACCGCGTCGAGCCGGTGGTCGAGTATGCCCACGGCGACGCTGGGTGCTCGGTCAGCGGTGGCGTGGTGTATCGCGGCACCGATGTGCCCTCGCTCGTGGGGTGGTACGTGTACGGCGACTTCTGCAGCGGACGGCTGTGGGCGTTCCGCTCCGACGGCGACTCCACCACGAGCGGTGCCACCGCAGGGATCACCGCAGCCGGCAGCCTCGTCGAACTCGGCGTGATCCCCGCCGTGAGCGCCGTCGTCGACGGACCCGACGGGCAGCTCTACGGCCTCGCCTACAACGATGGCGCCCTGTGGCGCATCGGCGCCGCCTGACCCGTGCTCACGCCACTCGGGTGAACTCAACCTCGCGCCGCGCCGGGTCGGCACGTACCAACTTCACGCGGCACTCGTCGCCTGGCTGCAGTTTCGCGGCACGCAACTTCGCCACCACCGCCACGTCGACCAGTTGGATGCGACTGAGATCTCCCTCGTCCTCCACCACCACCGCACGGAAGGTGTGGCCCTCGTGGCCCTGCAGCAGCACCGCTTCGGCGAGGTCGACGACCGCACGGTCGACCTTCGACGACTGTGCTCCGGCCGCCGCCATGGTGTCGGGCAGTCGGGGAAGTGCCGCCTGCACGGCCTCGGGCACCTCGCTCCCGTTCACCACGGCAAGGGCACACTCCACCACGTAGCGGTCGGCGAGCCGCCGCAACGGCGCCGTCGAGTGGGCATAGGTGGCGGCCAGAGCGGCATGCCACGGCACGACCCCGTCGGCGTACACGGCATACGAGGCACCACCACCAGCCCGCCGCACGGCCAGCATGAACGCCGCGTGCCGGGCATCGTTGGGGTCGAGCGTGCGCGCATAGTCGTCGAGCGCCTGGTGCTTGGGCCACCGCATGCCAAAGGCGTGTGCCGTGTGCCGCAGACGAGCCACCGCACGTGCGTCGGGTTCGGCCATCACGCGGAAGAGGCCGGTGTGCGCCGCGAGCAGTGCGTGCGCCACGGCGATGTTGGTCGACGCCGACAGGGCTGCGTTCTGCGCCTCGGTGGGTTGCCGAGGGCGGAACACGAGTCGGTAGCCACGACCGTCGCGCTCGACGAGTTGCTCGGGCGGGTCGACGCGACCGGCGCCGCGCTCGATCTCGTTGCGTTCCACGCGTGCGGCGAACTCGGCGAAATCGCCCGGCAACTCGGCCAGGGTGACGTGCTCGTAGCCCAGCTTGGCCCGGTTGCGGATGACGCATCGCTCCACGCCGTCGAGCGTGGGGCGACCCTCGGTGTCGAGCCGAACGTGGAACACGACCGCGGCCCGAGGGCCGTCGGGGAGGAGGCTGACCGCTCCCTCCGACAGCACGGCGGGATACAACGCCTCGCGCCCATCGGGCAGATAGAGCGTGGAGCCCCGACGCCATGCCTCGGCGTCGACCGGGTCACCGTCGCGCACGAACCAACCGACATCGGCGATCGCGTAGTGGAGGATGAGGTCGTTGCCCGATCGACTGATGGTGAAGGCCTGGTCGAGATCGGTGCTCGACGCTGGGTCGAGCGTGACGAACTCCCAGTCGGTCCGGTCGACATGCTCGGTGAGTTCACGTCTCGCAGCCTCGTCGGCTGCCGCCAGCACCTCGGGCGGGAAGCCGTCGGGCACCGAGTACTGCTGGCGGATACGGGCGAGACCGGCGTCGAGTGCGTGCGTGGTGTCGCGCAGCGACCTCACGGCCGACGGGCACCCATGAACATCGTCTTCAGTGCGTCGTAATGCTCGATGCAGTGACCCGCTCCCAGCACCACCGCCTCGAGTGGCACGCTCGACATCTTCACCGGCACCTGGGTCTCGCGCTCGATGCGCTGAGCCAGACCGCGCAGCAGACCGCCACCGCCCACCAGGTACATGCCGCGCACGAGGAAGTCCTGTGCCAGTTCCGGCGGCGCCTTCGCAAGGCAGCGCACCACGGAGGCGATGATGCTGCTGACGACATCCTCGATGGCGAAGCGAATTTCGTCGGGCGTCAGCAGCACGGTCTTGGGAAGACCGGTCATCAGGTCGCGGCCGCGCACCTCGGCCTCCGCGTCGTCGTCGCTCGGCGCCGCCGACCCGATGCGGATCTTCACTTCCTCAGCGGTGCGCTCGCCGATGGCGATGCCGTGCTCTCGGCGCACATAGGCCTGAATTGCTGCATCGATGTCGAAACTGCCGACGCGCACGGCCTCCAGGGCCACCACGCCGCCGAGGCTGATGACGGCCGTCTCGCTCGTGCCACCGCCGATGTCGAT
>CAZQPJ010000132.1:0-6925 GCA_964595105.1 uncultured Bifidobacterium sp. | reverse complement strand
CGACGTGATCCAACGCATCTCCTTCTACGCCCCGTACAAGAGCGACCCCGAGCGCTGGGCACGGGTGCTGTCCGACCTGAAGACCGCCTGACGCGCTGCTCACCGCTGGCCGACCTCTAGCGTCTGCAGCATGTGCCGCAACATCACCACGCTGCGCGGGCTCGAGCCCGTGGCCACCGATGACGAGGTGTGGGCTGCCGCTCGGCAGTACGTGCGCAAGGTCACCGGGGTGCAGAGCACTTCTGCTGCCACTGCCGACGCCTTCGAGGCGGCGGTTGCAGCCGTTGCAGAGGCCACCCAACGGGTGCTCGACAGCCTGCCGCCACGAAAGCAGCCACCGACCACGCTGCCGCCCTTGCGCCGCCTTCGCCCCGGCAACTGAGCAACACCCGTTTCCTACACTCGCCCCATGCCAGTGCAACGCGGTCCGGCCGCCCTCGGAAGAAACGTGTTGGTGGCAGCGGGCCAGCCCACGCCCCACGACTGGGCCGACGCGCCACGGGTGACCGCTGCCCTCAGCGAGCAGGGCATCGCCGAGTTGCGGAATTCGGCCGCGCAGCGGCAGGGGCTCGTGATCGAGGTGTCCGACGACGTGTCGCCCGAGATGCTCGAGGGGGCGGTGGCCACCGACGCTCCCCACGAACTCGGCCCGCGGTTCACCCTGTTGCGAGACCACCTCCGACACCTGTTGGTCTGCAACTCCGTCGACCACCGACGCGGGTCGCCATGGCCCGTGTTCGCCGAGACGGTCGCGCTCGGGGCCACACCCGCCGACGACGGTCGGGGCGACGTGGCACTTCCCGACGGGACCAGGGTCTGGCTCGACGGTGGTCCATTCCGATTCACCGCACCCATCGACGGAGTGCCGGTGCTGCACCGCGTGGCCGTCGAACACGGAAGCCTCCTGCCGCCCGGTTCGAACGACTCCGGAGCCGAGTTGGCCGCCGACCAGTTGGCCGCCGTCACCCACTCCGGCGGTTCAGCACGCATCATCGCTCCGGCAGGCTCCGGCAAGACCCGCGTGCTCACCGCCCGTGCCCGGCACCTGGTACGGCGATGGAACGTTCCCACCTCCGCGGTCACGTTGGTGGCGTTCAACAAACGGGCACAGGAGGAGATGTCGGCACGCACGCGCGACATGCCGGGCCTGCAGGTCCGCACGCTCAACGCCATCGCCCTGGCCATCGTCAACGGCTCGGCTCCGTTCGCTTCTCGCTCATCACGACGGGCCACCATCACCGAGGCCGACGTGCGCCGCATCATCGGTCGGCTCGTCGCCTTCCCACGCAAGCGCAACGCCGACCCGGTGGCCACCTGGATCGAAGCGCTCTCGTCCGCACGCCTTGGTCTGCGGTCTCCACACGACGTGGAGTCGTCGTACGACGGCGACGTGAGTGGGTTCGCCGAGGTGCTCCCCCGCTACCGGCAGGTGCTCGAGCAGCAGGGCCAGGCCGACTTCGACGAGCAGGTGCTGCTGGCGGTCGAGATGCTGCTCACCATGCCAGCCGTCCGCGCAGCGGCGCAGCGAGCCTGTCGGGTCCTCCTGGTCGACGAGTTCCAAGACCTCACCCCGGCCCACCTGCTGCTGGTGCGGTTGCTGGCGGGGCCCGACGCGTGTGTGTTCGGCGTCGGCGACGATGACCAGACCATCTACGGCTACAACGGTGCCGACCCGGCGTGGCTCATCGACTTCGCCGAACTGTTCCCGGGCGCTGGCGAGCACCCGCTCGAGACGAACTATCGCTGCCCCGGCGGCATCGTGCGTGCGGCCGACACGCTGCTACGTCACAACACACGACGGGTGCCGAAAACCATCCGCTCGGCGCGACCCGACGACGACGGATTCGACGTGGCGAAGGCGGATGCCGGCACCGTGCAGCAAACCGTCGCCGTGGTGCAGGCCGCCCTGGCCCGCGGTGTCGCAGCCTCCGACATCGCAGTGCTCACCCGGGTGAATTCGCTGCTCGCCCCCGTGCAGGTGGCGTTGGTGTCGGCCGGGGCACCGTGCACGGCCGGTGTGGGCGGTGAGTTCCTCGATCGAACCGCGGTGCGGGCAGCGCTGGCATGGTTGCGAGTTGCAGTCGGAGGCGAGCGCCTCAGGTCGTCCGACCTCGACGAGGCGGTGCGGCGTCCGGCGCGTTCACTGCATCCGCGGGTGGCCGACTGGGCGGCCGAGCAGAGCTCGGTCGAAGGGCTGCGTCGTCTGGCCGCGCGGATCACCACTCCCCGCGACGCCGAGAGCCTCACCGATTTCATCGCCGACATCGAGGTCCTTCAGGCGAAGGCGGCCGGAGGAGCCTCCACCACCGCCCTGCTGAGCGTGGTGTTCGACCAGATCGGTCTGGCAGGCACCGTGGCCGGACTCGACGCCACGCGGCACGGCATGAACCGCACCTCGCAGAGCGACGACCTCACGGCACTCGCCCAGTTGGCGTCGCTGCAACCTCGGCCCGCCGAATTCGAGGCATGGCTGCGGTCCGGGCTGTCCGTCGAGCCTGCGGTGGATGGTGTCACCCTTGCCACCGTCCACCGCGTGAAAGGCCAGGAATGGCCCGTGGTGGTGGTGCACCACGCCGCTGACGACCAGTTCCCCCACCGACTCGCCACCGACGTGGAAGAGGAACGCCGACTGTTCCACGTGGCCATCACCCGTGCATCCGGGTCGGTCACCGTGGTGGCCGGCCAGCATCCGTCGCCCTTCGTGCTCGACTGCTCCACCGCGCCGGCGCCACGCCGGGTCATCCGCTCCTCGAGCAGCCCTCGTACGGGCGCAGCAACTCGACCCGCCGAGTCGACATCGAACACCGACACGTCACCCCTCTTCGAGCGGCTGCGCGAGTGGCGACGCCAGACCGCTGCCGGCAAACCGGCGTACACGGTGTTCTCCGACGACACGTTGCGGGCCATCGCAGCGGCTCGCCCGACCTCGCTCGACGCACTCCGGCGCATCAAGGGCATCGGCCCCGCAAAGCTGGAGCAGTACGGCGATGCCGTGTTGGGCGTCGTGGCCGAGGGCTGACTCAGGCGCCGAGGCCGACGAGCCACGACCGGGCATTGGCGCCGAGCGCCGCCACGTCGTACCCACCCTCCTGCAGCACCACGGTGGGCAGACCCAACTGGCGGACCAGGGCGCCGCAGCGTCCCATGCCGTCGGTGGTGACGGCGAGGTCGCAGATCGGATCGGTGATGAAGGTGTCGAGTCCGAGCGACACCACCAGCAGCGACGGGCCGAACGCCGAGATGCGCTCGAGCGCATCGGCCAGTGCCGCCACGTAGACGTCGTCATCGGCACGCAGCGGCATCGGGTAATTGATGTTGCAGCCGAGCCCGCGGCCCGAGCCGGTCTCGTCGGCGAAACCGATCGAGTACGGGTAGGCGCGAGCAGGGTCACCGTGGAGGCTCACGTACTGCACGTCGTCGCGGTCGTAGAAGATCTGCTGCGAGCCGTTGCCGTGGTGGTAGTCGACGTCGAGCAACGTCACCTTCGTGCCGGTGGTGCGCGCCACGTGGTGGGCCACGATGGCTGCGTTGTTGAAGAAGCAGTAACCGCCGTAGAGGTCGGCGGTGGCGTGGTGGCCGGGCGGACGGCACAGCCCGTAGGCCGCACGCTCGCCGTCGAGCACCATCTGCATCGTGGTCATCGCGGTGTCGACGGCGCCACGGGCGGCCACGTACGTGCCCTCCAACAGTGGCGTCGTCGTCTCGAAGCACCAGTAACCGATGCGGCCGTTGATGGCCTTCGGCTCGCGGACGTCGCTCATCTTGTCGCGAAGCGCCGGACGGTAGAAGAAATCGGGCGTCACCTCACGCACACCGGGATGGGCCGCGGCATACAACTGCCAGCCCTCCTGCAGGAACCTCAGCAGGCCCGGGTTGTGTACGGCCTCGATGGGTGCCGTGCCCCATTCGGTCGGTTCGCTGAACTCGAATCGGGAATCGGCCTGCAGCGTCGCCCTGATCGCCTCGGCACGGCCGATGTGCTCCCAAGGGTTGTGCGCCGACGAGTTCTCGATCTCGACGTGCGGGTCGTGCTGGAGATGTGCGGGCGTGTAGACGACTTGCACGGCCCGGAAACTAGCCGAGTTCGAGCTCGTCCGCGAGGTACAACTCGCGGCACTTGGCCCGCTGCAATTTGCCCGACGACGTCTTCGGCAGGGTGCCCGGCCGCACCAGCATCACGTCTCGGGGCGGCAGTCCGCAGACGTCGAGCGACCTGGCGTGAATGGCGGCGCGCACGGCGTCGAGATCGTCAGCGCGCACCTCGGCCACCACCACGACGCTCTCCTTCCCCTTGTAGCCCTCCACGCCGAACGCGATGACATTGCCGGCGCGGACCCCGTCGATCATTCCCACCGCGCGCTCGATGTCCTCGGGGAACACGTTGCGTCCGCCGACGATGATGACGTCCTTGATGCGGCCGCACAGCACCAGCTCACCGTCGACGATGTAGGCGAGGTCACCCGTGCACAACCAGTCGTCGCGGAACAACGCTGCGGTGGCATCAGGGCGCTTGTAGTAGCCCGGTGTCACCGACGTACCGCGCAGCAGGAGCTCGCCCACGTGCCGCTCCGGCAGTTCCTCGTAGGTGTCGGGGTGGACGACCTTCATCTCCAGTCCCGGGACGGCGGTGCCCAGCAGCGGCAGTCGACGTACCTGGATCTCCTCGTCGGCATCAGCGAGATCGAGTGGCTTGGCCACCCGATCGCGTTCGAGGACGATCCGGTCGACGGAGTCGCACACCATGCCGCGGTGTCGTGGCGGGAAAGCGCCACCGATGGCGACCTCGGCCATGCCGAATGCCGGGAACACGCTGCCCGCACGGAAGCCGTGCGGCTCGGCGGCCTTCACGAACGCCTCGACGGCGCTCGGGTCGACCGGCTCGGCGCCGCTGAGGGCGAGTGTCAGCGTCGAGAGATCGATGCCCTCCATACGACCCAACGCCCGGGTGGCCAGCACCCAGGAGAAGTTCGGGCCCGCGGTGGCGGTGCCGCCGTGGTCGCTGATCCACTGCATCCAGTTCCCTGGCTTGGCCATGAAGTCCTGCGGCGCCGCCTGCACCAACTGGACGCCACGGGTCATGGGGATCGAGAGGAACCCGACGAGACCCATGTCGTGGTAGAGCGGCAGCCAGCTGACCATCACTTCCTCGAGGCTCAACTGAGCCGCCTCGCACGATGCGTCGATGTTGGCGCGCAGCACCCTGTCGGGGATCATCACGCCCTTGGGCTCGCTCGTCGACCCGCTCGTGTACTGCAGGATCACCAACCGCTCCGGGTCATCGGCGGGCCGTACCCACTGGTCGGCCGTCGGCACGCCGTCGGCCCCGGGCAGCACTGCCGTCATCCGCTCGATCGGCGGATCACCGGGAATCGACGCGTAGAACTCGGCGAACAGGTCGTCGATGAGAATCAGTTTCGCGTCGCCGTGGCGTATGCGTGCCCGCGTGCTGTCGACGAACGCATCGAGTGACCCCATCCGCATCGGCAGCGGCAGCACCATGCTCGCGATGCCGGCCAGCCAGCACCCTTGGATGATGGTCATCAACGGCCGCGAGGTGGGCCCGAGGATGGCCACGTGGTCGCCCGGCACCAGTCCACGCTGCTGCAGCGACGCGGCCACCACGCGTGCGTCGTGGTGGATCTGTGACCACGGCACGAAGGCGTCGCCATCGGCTGGCACCACGCTGGGGCCCACGAACCGAACGCCCGTGGGACGATTCGCCGCCGCGATGAGGCGCTCGATGATGGAGTCCGCTGGAGATGGCATCGACGCGAGGGTACTTGCACCCGGCGGGCCCACGGAGAACCGGCTCACACCAACTCTGCTCGCATCAGCCCCACCATCAGCCCCGGCACGGCTGCCTCAGGCACCTCGCCGATGCGTCGAAAGCCGAACCGCTCGTAGAACCGGCAGCGCGAGTCGTAGGCCTCGAGCACGGCTGTCACCGGACCGTCGGCGACCAGGCGGCGGCAGAGGTCGGACATCAGCACTGCACCGACACCCCCGCCACGGAGTGACGCCTCGGCTGCCACGGTGGTGATGTGTGCGTGCGCCGGCAACCCGGCCGCGAGGTGACCCTCGCGCACTCCGAGACGGAACTGATGATCGACGAGCGCCACCCCCGTGAGACCGGACGGGACGTCGTCGGTCCATCGATCGCAGTACACGCACCTGCCGGGAAGGGTGACCGTCGCCACCGCGAGCAGGACGCCATTCGACCGGGCTCCGAGCACCATTTCGCCCTGTGCCGACGGTCGCTCCTCGTGCAGGCCGAACATCCCGAGAAACCGGTCGACGGGGTCGTCGCCGAACATTCCGCGCACGAACGGCTCGTCGATGAACGCACCAGCGATGAGCCGTCGAGCGACGGGCCACTCGTGTTCATCGAGCTCCGCACACTCGATCTCGCCGGGCATGACCACAGTCTGTCATGGGCTCCACGGCCCGCCGCCCCGTAGAATCACCGCCCGATGAGCGACACCTCGACCACCACGGGCGACACACCGGCCCACCGCTACACCGGCGCGCTCGCCCAGAGCATCGAGGCGCGCTGGCAAGACCACTGGGAGGCGCATCGCACGTTCGAGGCACCCAACCCTGCGGGACCGCTCGCCGACCCGAGTGCGGCGGCACGCCCGAAGAAGTTCATCCTCGACATGTTCCCGTATCCCAGCGGCGCCGGGCTTCACATGGGCCACCCGCTCGGGTTCACCGCCACCGACATGTACGCCCGTTACTCGCGGGCCACCGGCCACAACGTGCTGTACACGATGGGCTTCGACGCCTTCGGCCTGCCGGCCGAGCAGTACGCCGTGCAAACCGGCACGCATCCGCGCATCACCACCGAGGCCAACGTCGCCAACATGCGTCGCCAGTTGCGTCGTCTCGGTCTCCGCCACGACCTGCGCCGCAGCATCGACACCAC
>CAZQPJ010000131.1:0-6964 GCA_964595105.1 uncultured Bifidobacterium sp. | reverse complement strand
CCGGCAACTGGAAGATGAACCTCAACCACTTCGAGGCCATCCAGATCACCCAGAAACTGGCCTATTTGGTGGGGAAGGACGACCTCGAGAAGGCCGATGTCAGCCTGCACCCGCCGTTCACCGACATCCGCAGCGTGCAGACGGTGATCGACGGTGACAAGCTCGGCTACGCGCTGGGCGCACAGCACTGCCATTGGGAGGACAAGGGGGCGTTCACGGGTGAGGTGTCGCCCGTGTTCCTCGCCAAGTTGGGTGTCCGCTATGTCATCTGCGGTCACAGCGAACGCCGTGAACTGTTCGGTGAGACCGACGAGATGGTGAGCAAGAAGGCGGCGGCGATCCTCCAACACGGCATGACGCCCATCATCTGCGTCGGGGAGACCCTGGCCGAACGCGAGTCGGGCGCCACCGAGGCGAAGGTACTGGGCCAGGTGCGTGCGGCGCTCAACGGTCGCTCCGCGCAGCAGGTTGCGGGCCTGGTGATCGCGTACGAGCCGATCTGGGCGATCGGCACGGGTCGCACCGCAACGGCCGAGGATGCGCAGGCGATGTGCGCCGCCATCCGTGGCTGCGTGGGGGAGTTGGCCGGTCGTGACGCGGCCGAGTCGGTGCGCATCCAGTACGGCGGCAGCGTGAAGGCCGGCACCATCGCCGAACTCATGGCGCAGCCCGACGTCGATGGCGCCCTGGTGGGTGGTGCCAGCCTCGACGCCGACGAGTTCGCGCGCATCTGCAAACTCGGCGCCTGAGGCCCATGCGGCCGCGTTCGCGCGGAGAGGTGCTAGCCTCGCGCCGCCCGTATAGATCGGGGAGGACTGTACGAGCGTAGATGGGCCCGCCCCATCGATTCCCTCCCTCCGACTCTCAACAGGAGGACACATCAAGTGAGGACCAGCAACGGCAGCAAGATCGCTGCACTCGCGGTCGCTCTGTCGCTGTTCGCCGTCGCCTGTGGCGACGACAAGGACACGACCAGCACCACCGCAGCCCCCGAGACCACCGCCGCATCCGAGACCTCGGCTGCGCCGGAGACCACGGGTGGTTCCGACACCACTGGCGCCGCCGCCGCTGCGATGCGCGTCACCTACAGCCTGTCCGACGTGGCAGTGTGGGACGACGGCTCGCCCATCACGGCCGCCGACTTCGAGTGCACCCGCGCCGCCATCATGGGCACGCCCGGTTCGCTCAGCACCACTGGCTACGACCAGGTCATCTCGATCGCCGAGGGCGCCAGCCCGAGCGAGGTCGTGGTGGAGTTCAAGTCGGTCTATGCACCGTGGAAGCTGCTGTTCGGCGGCCTCATGAAGGCTGCTGCCTTCGACGACTGCAACGACCTCAGCGCTGGCTTCGACGGCGGCATCCCGTTCTCGGGCCGTGAGTGGAAGATCGACAGCTGGAACGCCGAGCAGCTGGTGCTGGTGCCGAACGAGGGCTACAAGGGCCCCCGCACGCCCGGTATCCAGAAGGTCGTGTTCGTGCCGGCTGAGGACGGCCCGACCCTCCTGAAGGCCGGCACCGTCGACTTCATCTGGCCGCAGGCCTTCACCGGCATCGACCAGGAACTGGCCGACCCGAATGTGGACTTCAAGAGCGCTGGTGGCACCTCGTTCGAGGCGCTCTACTTCCAGATGAAGTCGGGTCCGTTCGCCGACCCGGTGTACCGCGAGGCGTTCAGCAAGTCGATCGACCGTGACGCCCTCTACCAGCAGATCTACGCCCCGTTCGCGCAGGGCACCCCGCTGCTGAACTGCGGTCCCATCACCCCTGGGCCGTACTGCGATGACGTCTTCGCCAACACCTACGACCAGGCCGCCGCCGACCAGCTGATGACCGACAACGGTTGGACCAAGAACGCCGATGGCTTCTGGGCCGACAAGGACGGCAAGGTGCCCGAGGTCCGCTGGATGATCAACACGGGCAACACCCGTCGTGAGAGCACCCAGGAGTACCTCATCCCGCTGCTGAAGGCTGCTGGCTTCAACGTCAAGGCCGACAACTGCGAGGCCGTGCCCTGCGTGTTCCAGACCCGTCTGCCGTCGCTCGACTACGACCTCGGTATGTACATCAACACCGTGGCGCCGGACCCGGCGTACCTGCGTACGTACGGCTGCGACCAGATCCCGTCCGACGAGAACGGCAACCAGGGCCAGAACTCGAGCGGTTGGTGCAACCAGGAGGCCACTGACCTCCTCATCGCCGCCGACCAGGAGATCGACGAGGCCAAGCGCACCGACGACGTGAAGCAGGTCCTTGCCCTCATGGCCAAGGATCACGTCCTGCTGCCGCTGCTGCAGTTCCCGAACGTGGGAGCCCGCCGCACCGACCGCGTCGACAACGCCTACGCCGAGATCGCCAACTACGACGGTCTGAACGACTTCTACAAGTGGACCGACGTCGACGGCGACGGCCAGGTCATCGTCGGTGCGGAGCAGTTCCCCACCAACGACTGCGCCAACCCGATCACCGAGTGCGCCAACAGCACCTGGTACATGGTCCTCGTGGCCAACCGCGTGCTGCCCGGCATGTACCTCACCACCGCCGATCAGACGATCGTGCCCAGTGAGTTCATGACCGGCGAGGCGAAGGTCGAGAAGCTCTGACCTTCACGCTTGCGTGAGAACAACGTGAATGGGGTCGGTCCGCACGGACCGGCCCCATTCTCTATAGTGCAGGAAGTTTCGTTCGGGGGTACGGGTGCTCAGGTTCATCGTCAGACGTCTGTTGTGGCTGGTGCCGACGGTGGTGCTCGTCACATTCGTCGTGTACCTGGCGCTCCGTGTGGGCTTCAACCCCGTGGCGTCGTACAAGCGGGCCAACCCGCGTGCCTCGAAGGCGAAGGTGCAGCAGTACGTCGCCGCCAACGGCCTCTACCCGGGCTGGTCCGGCTACTTCAAGGGTTACTTCAAGTGGCTGTGGCAATTCGTGCAGGGCCCCGACAAGTGGCCGCGCAGCATCAAGGGCCGCGCTCAGGTGTGGCCGCCGCTGCGTTACTCGATCTTCAACACGCTTCGTCTTGCGGGTATCGCCACCATCGTCGGTATCGGGTTGGGGCTCACCATTGGCATCGTGTCGTCGCTGCGTCCCGGCGGCGCGGTCGACACCTTCATCAACACCTCGGCGTTCATCGCCGGCTCCATCCAGCCGTTCGTGTCGGGTGTCATCCTGCAGCTCGTGTTCGCCGTCGAGCTCGGCTGGCTGCCGCCCACTGGCGTGTATCCACCCGGTCACAAGGGTTTCGACCTGTGGCTGATGACCAAGCACCTCATCCTGCCGGTCACCGCTGTCGCCATCCAGAGCATCGCGTCGTACGCGCGTTACATGCGTGCCTCGGTGCTCGACGTTCGTTCCAGTGACTACCTTCGTACCGCTCGGGCGAAGGGTGTCTCCGAGTTCCGGGTGCTCATCCGTCACTCGGTGCGCAACGCGTTGCTGCCGGTGGTCACCCTGCTCGGCCTCGACCTCGGTGCCATCCTGGGTGGTCTCATCATCAGCGAGGCGATCTTCGAGTACCCCGGCATGGGTGTGTTCTTCCTGAAGGCCTCCGGCAACGGTGACTTCCCGCAACTGATGCCCTACATGGTGATCATCGTCATCTCGGTGCTGTTGTTCAACCTGCTCGCCGACCTCTCGTACGCCGTGCTCGACCCGAGGATCCGCCTTGACTGACACCACCATCACCAATGCCGACGCGCTCGAGGGTCTCACCATCGAGTCGGTGTCGCCCACGCGGATGGCGTGGCAGCGCTACTGGCGGCACCGCGGCGCCGCCGTGTGCACCATCATCATGGCCTTCCTGTTGCTGTTCGTGCTGCTCGCACCCATCACGGCGCGGTACAACGTGAACGACCAGGTCTGCAAGATCGGCGAGTGCAAGAACCAGTTCATCCCGCCCAGCAAGATCGCCTGGTTCGGCACCGACGACATCGGCCACGACATCTACAGCCGCCTCATCTACGGCATCCGGGTCAGCATGTACATCGGTATCGCCTCGGCGGTGCTGTCGGTGCTGATCGGCACCGCCATCGGGGCGGTGGCGGGCCTCTACGGCGGCAAGTTCGACGACATCATCATGCGCGTCACCGACATCTTCCTCGCGTTCCCGTTCCTCGTGGCGGTCATCGTGGTGCGCCAGTTCCTCGCCGGATTGAGTTTCCTGAAACCGATCGTCGGCGATGTGTCGAGCATCAGGTTCATCATCTTCCTGTTCGCCATCTTCGGTTGGATGGGAGTGGCGCGCCTCGTTCGAGGTCAGGTGCTGGCGTTGAAGGAGCGCGAGTTCATCGAGGCGGCGAGAGCCGTCGGTGCCAGCAACCCGCGCATCGTGGTGGCGCACCTGCTGCCCAACTCGATCGGCCCGATCCTCGTGTCGTTGACGCTGTCGGTGATCGGTGCCATCACGGCCGAGTCGACGCTGTCGTTCTTCGGCTTCGGGCCGCAGCCCGGTTCGAACTCGACGTCGCTCGGCAAGCTCATCGAGCTGTCGCGCAGCGGTGCCCGACAGGGCAACTGGTGGCTGGTGGTGTTCCCGTGCGGGGCGCTCATCCTGCTGGCGGTGTGCATCAACTTCATCGGTGACGGACTGCGCGATGCGCTCGACCCGAAGCTCGACAAGGGGGCCTGAGCCATGACGGATTCGGTCCTCCAACTGCGTGATGTGCGGATCTCGTTCAAGACCCCGAACGGACTGGTCCAGGCCGTTCGAGGGGTCGACCTCGATGTGGCGCCGGGTGAGATGGTCGGCGTCGTGGGCGAGAGCGGTTCCGGCAAGTCGGTGACGTTCCTCGGCATCCTCGGCCTGTTGCCCAGCACGGCACAGGTGTCGGGTTCGGCAACAGTGGGCGGTACCGAACTGGTCGGTGCCACCACGAAGACGATGCGCACCGTGCGCGGCAAGCGCGTGGCCATGATCTTCCAGGACCCACTGTCGGCTTTGAACCCGGTGCACCGAGTGGGCGACCAGATCGTCGAGATGATGCAGGCCCACAGCAACGTGCACGCCGCCGAGGCTCATGCCCGTGCGGTGGAACTGCTCGACATCGTGGGCATCCCGCAGCCCAAGGACCGCGCCCGTCAGTACCCGCACGAGTTCTCCGGCGGTATGCGGCAGCGCGTCATGATCGCCATGGCCATTGCCAATGACCCCGAGGTGCTCATCGCCGACGAGCCCACGACAGCGCTCGACGTGACGGTGCAGGCGCAGATCCTCGAGGTCGTGCAGCGCATCCAGCGCGACATGAAGACGGCCGTGGTGATGATCACCCACGACCTCGGTGTCATCGCTCGGGTGGCCGACCGGGTGCAGGTGATGTACGCCGGCCGCGTGGTGGAACGGGCCGGCATCCTCGACCTCTTCGATCAACCGACCCACCCGTACACGATGGGACTGCTGCACTCGTTGCCCCGTCAGGGGCAGGAACGACTCGAACCCATTGCTGGCTCGCCGCCGAACATGCTTCGGCCGCCCACCGGTTGCGCCTTCCGGGCGCGATGTGACAAGGCGATGCCGAAGTGTGGTGACGACCCGGTGCCCCAGTTGGTGCCGTTCGGTCGGTCGTTCTCGGCGTGCGTACGGGTGAACGAGATCGTGCCCAGCGGCGAGGTGATGGCATGAGCGACGCCACTCCCGTGCTGCAGGTGAACAATCTCGTGAAGCACTTCACCGTGAAGTCGTCGAAGGGACTGCGTGCCATCAAGCGCACCGTGCACGCCGTCAGCGACGTCTCGTTCTCGGTCGGCTCCGGCCAGACCCTGGGTCTGGTGGGCGAGAGCGGTAGCGGCAAGACCACGGTCGGCCGATGCGTCCTGCGGCTCATCGAGCCGACCTCCGGCTCGGTGCAGTTCAAGGGTCAGGAACTGGTGGGCATGCCCGCCGGCGACCTCCGTCGGTTGCGGCGCAGCATGCAGATCGTGTTCCAAGACCCGCAGGCCTCGCTCGACCCGCGTCTCACCGTGGGCAACGCAATCTCCGAGCCCCTCCGCATCCAGAAGGTGGAGGGCGACCACGACGACCGTGTCGCCGAACTGCTGCGCCTGGTGGGTCTGTCACCCGACCACGCTCGCCGCTTCCCGCACGAGTTCTCGGGTGGTCAGCGTCAACGTGTGGGCATCGCTCGCGCCCTGGCGCTGAACCCGAGCTTCCTCGTGCTCGACGAACCGGTGTCGGCGCTCGACGTCAGCATCCAGGCGGGTGTGGTGAACCTGCTGGAAGACCTGCAGGACCAGTTGGGGTTGAGCTATCTGTTCATCGCCCACGACCTGTCGGTGGTGCGGCACATCTCCGACACCGTGGCCGTGATGTATCTCGGCAAGTTGATGGAACTCGCGCCGGCGGAGGATCTCTACACCAACCCTGCGCACCCCTACACACAGGCGTTGCTGTCGGCAGTGCCCGAACCCGACCCGCACACCGAGCGCTCCCGTCAGCGGATCCTCCTCGAGGGCGAGGTGCCGAGCCCCATCAACCCGCCATCAGGGTGCCGCTTCCGCACTCGCTGCCCCATCGCGCAGGAGGTGTGCTCCATCGAGGAGCCCGAGTTGAAGGACCGTGGGCAGGGCCACCCGGTGGCATGCCATTTCGCTCAGTCCGTGCCGGTGGCGGCGCCCACGAGAGCCTCACACTGACCGAACGCCGATAGGATTCCGACCCGTGCGCGATTTCATCATGTATGTCTCCATCGTGATCAACATCCTGTCGCTCGTCGGCATGGTGGCCGGTGTGCTCATGCACAGCGGTCGCGGTGGTGGTCTCAGCGACATGTTCGGCGGTGCCGGTGGCGCAGCGCTCGGCAGCACCGCCGCAGAGCGAAACCTCACTCGCATCACGTCGGTGCTCGCCATCCTCTGGATCGGCACCGTGGTGGCGCTGAGTTTCCTGTTGGTGCGCTGAGGCCCTCCCGATAGTCTCAGCAGTCCACGTCGAAGTGGCGGAATAGGCAGACGCGCTAGCTTGAGGGGCTAGTGAACG
>CAZQPJ010000130.1:0-7023 GCA_964595105.1 uncultured Bifidobacterium sp. | reverse complement strand
TCACACGGACGAGTTCCGGCTCCCGGAACTGCGCCGTGGGCAGTCCGCCGGTCTGATCCACGGTCTGGGCAGGCTGAATCGCCGTGGGATTGATAGCCGTTCTCTTGGCTCCGAATTTACGCGGTCAGCCTGTTTGATCGGGGTTTGGGGTAGTTCGGGTGGCGGATTTCGTGCGAGATCGCGTCACCCTGGTGTGGCTCACCGACGCTCGGGCTGGGTTTATGGCCTGCCGGGCTCAAGGTAGAGCGGAGCCCGTGAGCAGGCACGTAACCGATCTGACCGCCTCGCGTAACCGCATCCTCCGGCGGGTCCTTGCGCAGACTGGGCAACAGGGTTTCGCGCCGCCCCCGAGGGGCGTGGGGCCCAGTATGCCGTGCGGTATCGGCTTGGGGCAGGGTCAGTTCGGGACGGCGCTGATGCGGCTGACCGAGCGGTTGGCCATCCAGTGCGGGTCGGGTGCGCCGAACCCGTGCGGCCGGTCGGTGAGCAGGTGCGTGGCCAGCCACAGGCGTTTGAGGTGGCGCTTGAACCCGTTGGCCACGTCGTCGACGTAGGCGGTGCGGCCGTGGAGCACGTGGTAGTTGTTGATGAACTGCATCTCACCGGGCTGCAGGTCCATGGTGACGTTGAAGTCGGGGTCGCGAGCCATGTCGACCGCCACCTTCACCGCTTCCTTCTGCAGGTTCGTGAGGCGGGGTGCTTCCTCGTGCCGTTGCGAGGCGAGGATGTAGCCGGGAATGAATCGCACGAACAGTCGCTCTCCGTGGCGTGTGAACGTGGGTGACATGAAGTACGGCTTCGTGCCGGGCTTCTCCTCACCACGCCGGTCGTACGGCAGGGGTTCGTAGAGCACCTCGGCGAGGTCGGGCCGGGTGCGCACCAGTTCGTTGTGAATGGCCACCGCGTTGGCCACGCACGACAGGCCGCCGCTGCGAGCGGCGCGCAGGCAGAGCAGACCCACCAGATCGGAGCCGTCGGTGTGGTAGTCGAGGGCGATGCCGCCGAACTCGTTGCCGCGGGCGGTGGGGTCGTCGATCTTCTTGCCCTGGTCGGTGACGTCGCCGAGCACGTGGCCGTACTTGTTCTGCGGCCACGGTTCGCCGAGGTGCAGGCCGATGCCCCAGTAGAGCAACGAGAGTTCGTCGTCGGTGTAGCGAGCCGTGTCGAGCGTGCTGATGCGGCCGAAGCCGCGGCCGTTGATGAGTTCGTTGGCGAACCCATCGAGTCGGGTGCGCAGCCCTTCGAGCGGGAAGTGTTCGCGGCGCAGTTCGAGCGGGTCGCTGCTGTGCGAGAGCGCAGTTCGCAACGCGGTGTCGAGTTCGGCGTGGTCGTCGTCGGTGAGGCGGAGGGTCCAGGCCTGTTCGTCGGCGATGTCGGCGGCGCGCCATTCGGCGGCGGGCTCGAGCGCTTCGATGGTCATCGGGTGCCCCTCACGAGTCGGCCGGGGAGTGCCCCGGTGTGCTCGCCGCTGGCGTAGGTCTCGACGCCGTTGACGATGGTGTGCAGATAGCCGTCGACCCGCTGCAGCAGCCGCTTGCCGCCAGCGGGAAGGTCGAACGACATGGTGGGTCGGTGCAGGCGCAGGCCCGGAAGGTCGATCACGTTCACGTCGGCCTTCATGCCCGGGGCCAGCACGCCGCGATCGGTGAGGCCCACCATGCGCGCCGTGCGCATGGTCTGCTTGGCGATGACGTGTTCGAGGGGCAGGCGCGGGCCACGGGTGCGGTCGCGCACCCAGTGGGTGAGCATGGTGGTGGGGAAGCTCGCATCGCAGATGGTGCCCACGTGAGCACCACCGTCGGCGAGGCCCAGCACCGAGTGTTCGCTCAGCAGCATCTCGCGCACCGCATCGAGGTTGCCCTCGCTGTAGTTGAGGAACGGGATGTAGAGGAAGCCGCGACCGCCGTCGGCGAGGAGTTCGTCGAAGGCGTGCTCCACGGCGCTCACCCCGGCCACGACGGCACGGGCGGCGACGCTGCGCTCGGGACCGGGCTCGTAGTCGGGCGGGTCGCCGAGCACGAAGGTGCGGTCCCAGTTGAGGCGGCCCTCGCCGAGCTCGGCGATCACGGTGGCACGCACCTCCGGCTTCGACAGTTGGGCCACTCGCTCTGCCAGCGGCAGGTGCTTGAGGGCGCGCGCCGTGGCCGACGAGTCGAGCGGGTTGATGGTGGCCTGCAGGCCCAGCAGCAGGCCCACGGGACGAGCAGCCACCTGGGCGGTGACGGCGAGGCCGCGCTCGTTGCCGTCGGCGATGGCGGCCATGAGGCTGCGCCACTTCTGCGGCCGGACGTCGGCCTGTGCCACCGAGATGCTGAGCGGCCGGCCCGAGGCCTCGGCCATCGCGAGGATGGTGTCGAGCTCGTCGGGCTGGGCGAAGTCACTCACCACTTCCAGCACGCCGCGCTGCGACGCGCCGATGGCGGTGGCGATGCCGACCAACTCGTCGCGTGCGGCGGTGAGGGTGGGCGTGAACTCGCCCTTCACCGTCTTGTGGTTCATCGTGCGCGAGGTGGTGAAGCCGAGCGCGCCGGCCTCGATGGCCTCGCGGGCGATGCGGCCCATCTCTGCGATCTCGTCGGGGGTGGCGGCCTCGCGGTCGGCGCCTCGCTGGCCCATCACGAACAGGCGGAGGGCTCCGTGGGGCACCTGCATGGCGATGTCGATGTCGTGCGGACGTTGCTCGATGGCGTCGAGGTAGTCGGGGAACGACTGCCAGTTCCACTGCAGGCCTTCGTGAAGGGCTGCGCCGGGAATGTCCTCGACACCCTCCATCAGTTCGATGAGTTGTTGGTGATCGGTGGGCTTCACGGGGGCGAAGCCCACACCGCAGTTGCCGTTCACCACGGTGGTGACGCCATGCCACGAACTCGGGGCGACGAACGAGTCCCACGTCACCTGGCCGTCGTAGTGGGCGTGGACGTCGACGAAGCCGGGCGTCACCAGCGCGCCGTCGGCATCGATGACTCGAGTGGCCGAGCCGTCGACCGTGCCCGCTTCGACCGTGCCCACTTCGACGATGCGGCCGTTGGTGATGGCGACATCGGCCGTGCGTGCCGGTGCGCCCGTGCCGTCGACCACCGTGCCGCCGCGGATGACGATGTCGTACTCGGCCATTGCTTCCCCCTGCTGATGACAGTCACAGCCTGCCACTTCCGAGCGCCTCGAGGCGAGGGTGTCCGACTCATTTCACCTTGCTCGGATTTCGACCCCGGATTTCGACCCTGATTTCGACGTGCTGGCCGAGAGATCTCGATCAGGCTCTGGCAGCCCCGGGAGTTCGTCCCTCTTCACCTTGTTCCGATTCCGATTTTAGGTGCGATGGATTCACCAAGACCTCGGATTCCGAACTCAGCTGAAGTCGGACTCCCCGAATGTATGAGTCCCGCGGAGTGGTGGGGTTTCGGGGGTCCACCGTGAGGTGAGCCATCGGCGTGATTCTTGGTGTGTTCCGCCAAGAACCCACGAAGGAGAACACACCGATGGCTCTGTCAGACAAAGCCTCCACCAGCCTCGGTGCGCATCAGGTCGAAGCACTCCAGATGTGGCGCTCACGCGCCAGGTACAAACACGTCGCCATGCATTGAGCGCCGGCACCGAAGAACCAAGTTACGGTTTGGTGCGTCGGGAGCAGCGGCAACGCCCAGCCGGGAACTGCGGCTCCGGGTTCTGGCACGCCGATGATCCATGTCGCGGTCGCCGCCAACACGACAGGGCTCCACGCGAGTTCCGCAGGCAGCAATGCTGCTGCGGCGAGTGCGATCGATCCGAAGATGAGGCCATTTCGCACGAGCATCGCTGCGTCGGTGGCGCTGGCTGATCCGAGGGTGGCTGTCACGAGGACAATCGCGAGTTGAACGAGGACGAGAGTCATCCGCCTTCTGGACGCAGGAACGGGCATGACCCGCTCAGACTCACTGAACACAACGGCCGCAGCAGCAGGGAACATGATCGCGGGCAGCGACGGAAGAAGCGGCCTGATCACCCATTCAGCCCCATCGCCTCGGCCCGGGACAGCGAGTGTCCCGCGGACAGTGCGAAGAAGGATCACCTCGACCAGGGCGAGCAGGAGAACCCAGTGCAGATGATGGCGGCGGGCAACTATCCAGACGAGTGACATGTTTGCAGGCGGTCGCTGATGTCGTGGATGATTCGCCGGCTCGCAGCTGAATCGCCACGGGCCACAACCGGGTCGGCATTGGGGACGATTCCGGTATCGAGACCGAGCAAGGCGCCGACCCACGACCACACGGTCGAGTAGTCGCTGTAGGTCGCCTCGTCACGGAAGACATCGCAGTCGGGCGGGATAATTGCGAACACGAGCAGATCGTGAACGTCGTCCTTGGCTGGAGGGCGCGTCCCGACGCGGAGCGCGCCGGGCGCGTTGTCGAGCAGGTCCTGGGTCACTCGTGTCGGAGCAGCAAAGCCCGCAGTTGTCAACAGCGCGAACGGCTCGGTGAGGACATCCGAGATCGACTCACGCAAATGGTCGTACCCAGGCCCGAGGCAGACCTCAGGGCCTTCACCTCGACACACGAGTTCAGCCGGGTGATCGACGAATCGCAAACCACCGATGAAGGTCAGCACGAGCGCGCTCGACAATGCCGCAGCGCTGACCGGTATGAAAGCCCGTCCCCGATCACTCGGCGGCTGCGCATGCCTCACGACCCCAGCCAGGATCGCAGCACTCGAGAGCAAGTAGAACCCCAGTTGCAGCACGTGCACCGGCGTCCGCGGAGCGAGCGACATGAGTGAGCCGGTAGCTCCGCCGATCCGGAAGAGATGGTTGGGAAGCACGGTGTAGCCGGCGAATAGCAGGGCAAACACAGCGATCGAGACAACCGGAGCCAACAACGCGCGACCCATGACCCAACCGACAGCAACGCCGATCGCGGAGCACAGACACAGCAGGCCCACACCGGTCGCCAGCGCAAACACCTCAGCAAGCCCCGGCAGCCCCGGAGTACCCGACATCGAAGTCATTACGCCGGCAGCAACAGCCCCGGCGAGAAAGACGGCCGAAGAGATCGCCGCTGTCGGCACCCACGCCCACACGACCACCGAACCAACACGCCCGCTCGATCGAGCGGATTCAGCCGTTGCGGACCAACTTGCTCCTTCCCACGTCGCAACCCCAGCGACAACAGGCGCCAGCAGGATCGTGACGAAGTTGAACGAGTCGAACGTCCAGTACCACTCGTGAGTCCAGCCATCAGGCCTTAAGGCCAGATGCGATACGATCACGAGCAGAAACGCCGGGATCGCAGACGCCGCGACCGAGCGGCGCAAGACCGCTCCCCGAAGGCCGCTCACAGCGACCCTGGTGAGCTGCTGAACAGCCTGGACAGATAGTCGCCGAGATCACACCCGCTCGCCTCGGCAGCGGCGAGCACACTCTGGCCAGAGCCGATCTCGCTGACGCCCTCCGCCGAGACCATCACGATGTGTCGGGCGTGTCGCGAAACGTCTTCGACGAGATGAGTGGTCATCACCACGCAACGGTCGACAGGCTGCTGTTCCAGCGACTCCAGAAATGCTCGCCGAGTCGGGATATCGAGGCCAGACGTCGGCTCGTCGAGCAGCAAGACCGACGGGTCGTGCACAGTGGCCTCAGCGAGAAAACAGCGTTGACGTTGACCACCCGACAGTTTGCCGAGTCGCTTCGAAGCGATCGTCTCGAGCGAGTACCGCTCGAGACAGGCATCGACACGGGTGTCGTCGCGGACACCCCGAAGTGCTGCCCCGTAGCGGAGGAACTCCCGGACTGTGAATCCAAGAGGGAACCGGGGCTCTTGAGGCACATAGCCAAGGATCCGCCGTGCGTGTTGTCGCGAGCTTCGCTGAGCGAGATCCTGTCCGCCCAACGACACCCTGCCCCTCACCGGTGGTAGGGCCGATGCGAACGTTCGGAGCAGTGTCGACTTGCCAGCGCCGTTCGCGCCAACAATGACGGTCAGACCGCCGTAGAGCTCAAGATCAATGTGTGAGGCCACCACGCGCAAACGGCTGAACCCGATCGCCAGGTCCTCTGTGCAGACCAACGGCCGTGCGTCACTAGGACGATCGGGTTCTGCCATCAGTGGACGCCTGCCGACATCACGGAGTCGTTGTCGACTGGCAGCTGTCCGGCACCGGCCAACCCATTTGAGCGCAGACCTGAGAAGCGCCACGCGTGCCGAGACCCGGGCTGGCAGAGGCGTACTGGGTCCCCGAGGAATTCGACTTTGTCGTGTTGGCGAACTCCGGTATCGACAACGTGTAGAAGGTCTCCCAGACGTACCCCCCGAGCCCGACGTTGTAGTAGCGATACTGGAACCGGGTACGACCGTAGACGGTGTTGCCGTCGTTCTTCGGGTCGGTGATCGTGATCGTCCCCGAAGCGGACGACGACCCGTTGTTGAACGTCCCGGACCCCGTGACAACAGCCAAGCCGCTGTAGTAGCTGGAGATCGGCCCCCAGGACGCGGCATTCGCTGCCGTCGGTAGGGCAACGGCAAGACACGCAGCCGTGGCAGCCGACAGACCAAGTAGTCGTTTCATCGGTATCACTCCCTCGTAGCTATGGCTGCCAAATCCAGAAGTGTTTAGGTGGCATGTGGGACTATTTCACAGAATCGGCAGTAATGACATCTGAACACTGCGAAAGCCCAATACTTGCAGGCTGCGTGGAATTCTTGCGTATGAGTCCCGCGGAGTGGTGGGGTTTCGGGGGTCCACCGTGAGGTGAGCCATCGGCGTGATTCTTGGTGTGTTCCGCCAAGAACCCACGAAGGAGAACACACCGATGGCTCTGTTCGAGTCTGCCTTGTCCGAGCTGCGCGCTGCGATCGAGGTCGGCCAAGGGGGTGATCTGGTCCGCCAGTTGGCCGAGTGGGGGTTGCAGCAGTTGATCGAGGCCGAGGCGGCCGAGGTGATCGGCGCCGGCCGCTATGAACGCGCCCAGACACGCACGACCGAACGCAACGGGCACCGACCGAGGGTGTTGTCGAGCAAGGCCGGCGACCTCGCGTTGAAGATCCCGAAGCT
>CAZQPJ010000129.1:0-7097 GCA_964595105.1 uncultured Bifidobacterium sp. | reverse complement strand
GTGCCATGGCCGCCTTGGTGGCCTTGGCGCCGAAACGATCGACCACCGCTTGCAGGCGCGCGATCTCCTTCGACTGCTGCGCGGCCACCTTCGCCAGTCGCTCCTCATCCTTCGCACGCGCCGTGCGGTACTGGGTGTAGGTACCGCGGTACTCGTAGACCGTGCCGAGGCTGTCTTCGTTGGGTCGGTCGAGGTGCACCACGCGGGTGATCGCTTCGTCGAGCAGGTCGAGGTCGTGGCTGATCACCAACAGGGCGCCGCGGTACTTGCGCATGAAGTCGAGCAGCCAGTTCTTTGCGTCGACGTCGAGGTGGTTCGTCGGCTCGTCGAGCAGCAGCAGATCGCTACCGGCGAACAGGATGCGCGACAGTTCGACCCGCCGACGTTCGCCACCGCTCAACACCCCGATCGGCAGATCCATCCGGTCGACCGGAAGGCCGAGACCGGCCATGATGCTGCGCGCCTCGCTCTCGGCCGCGTAGCCGCCGTTGGTGGTGAACTCGTCCTGAGCGCGGCTGTACCGAGCAACGTTGCGCTCGCTCGCGTCCTCCTCCATCGCGATGCGCAGTTTCTCGATGCGTTCGAGTTGCTCGTCGATGGCACGCCCGCTGAGCACGTGGCTCACTGCGGGGCGCGTGTCGGGCACACCCTGGATGCGCGGGTCCTGTGGCAGATAGCCGAACCCGCCCTTGCGCACGATGCTGCCGCCCGCCGCCTCGGCCGCGCCACCGAGCACCTTGAAGAGGCTGGTCTTGCCAGCGCCGTTGCGCCCCACGAGGCCCACCTTGTCCTTCGGCATGATGGTGAGCGACACGTCCTCGACGATGAGCCGACCGCCCACCTCAACCGAGAGTCCGTGCACCTGCAACATGGCGTCCATCGTGGCGGGCGAACACGCCGGGGACAACGTGGCTTCGTAGCATGGTCACATGTCGGTCGCTCAGCACTCCCGCCCCGTGTGGGTGCAGCGCGCTGCGCCGATCGCATGCGGCTGCCTTCTCGCCGCCGGGGCCACACTTGTGGCGCTCAACGACCCCGCCGCCCCGGGCAGTCGGTTCCCCGCCTGCGTCTTCCGCTCCACCACCGGGCTGTGGTGCCCGGGCTGCGGTCTCACTCGTGCCTTCCATCAACTGTTCACCGGCCACCCATTGGCAGCGCTCGGCTACAACCTCTTCGTGCCGTTGGTGCTCGTGGCTGCCGTCGCCGGTTGGGCGAGTTGGGTCCTTCGCTCGTGGGGAGGAAAGGGCCTGCGGCGGCCGAGCTGGGTGACGCCGTTCGTGAACGTGGCGCTTCCGATACTCCTCGTCACCTACGGCGTGCTGCGCAACATCCCGGTCGCACCGTTCCGGTCGCTGGCACCCTGATCATCACGTGGTGGTGGGTGCTGCAGCGGCCTTGACGGTGGTGGTGGTTCCCAACACCCCACCGCTCGAGTCGTCGATGAAGGTCGTCTCGAGACATGCGCCGGGAACCTTCGGCGCCGGACCGAGTGCCAACGCCACGTCCTCGGCCAGGGCTCGACGGCCCGCCATGGTGAGGTGCAGGTGGTCGTAGCCGGTGAACTTCTCGTTCTCGGCGGTGGTGTTCCGCCAGTCGACGATGGTGACATTGTCGTGCGCAGCAGCGACATCGAGGATCACCTCGTTCACCTTCTCGCGCGACGGGTCCCACTCGGTGACGGTGAGCAGCACCACCGGGTTCGGCGAAAGTCGATCGACGATGCGGGCGAGTTCGTCGCGGTAGCCGGTCTCACTGCCGCGGTAGTTGTTGCCGAGCAGGATCACGCTGGCGTCCCAACCCTCGGGCAGTCGGGCATCGAGCACCTCGTTGCCGAACTCGATGAAGCGACCGGGTTCGGCGTCGACCTCCACCTGCCAGCCGAGCGGCACCAGTGCCTCGCACATGTCGTCGCTGTAACGGCTCGAGGTCGCGGCGAGCACGGAGTCACCGATCACGATGACGCGGTTGCCGGCCGACTGGGCACCGATCTGGTCCTCGGGTGCCAGCGTCGTGGTGGTGCGCCACGTCGTGTCAGGACCCTCGCTGGCGACAGGGGCCGTGGGCAACGCCGACGGGAGCCCTCCAACATCCACCTGCGGCACGGTGCTCGAGACCACCGTGGAACTGTTCACACCGCACGCGACAAGCCCTGCGATGGCCAACAAAAGGGGGGCGACACGACGCAGGAACATCAGGGGGTTATTCGAACGGCGCTGACCGCCGATTACAAGTCGCGCTGTCGAGCGAGGTCAGGCGCGCTCGCGCAGTGCGTCGCGGATCTCGGTGAGCAGGTCGATCTCAGACGGGCCGGCAGGTGCCGCCTCCTTCGGACGACGGACCTTGTTGTACGCCTTCACGATGAGGAACAGCACCATTCCGGTCAGCAGCAGCGTGACGAACGCCGTGATGACCTTCCCGAACTCGAGGTAGGTACCATCGGCCAGCAGGGTGGTGCCGTCGGGGCCGTACTTCGGATCGTTGTTCAGCTTGATGCGCAACAGGTCGTCGAACGACGGCTTGCCGAAGATGCCGGCGACGAGGTTCATCATCACGCCGTCGGTGAACGCCTTGATGACCGTGCCGACCGCACCGCCGAGGATCACGCCGACAGCAAGGTCGATCATGTTGCCGGTGGCGATGAACTCCTTGAACTCCTTCAAGAACCCGCGCACGTCTTCCCTTCCCGTGCCGCACCGACGGCCTCGCGAGCAGCACTAGCGTTGTCGAATGTGAGCGAAGTTACACCTGGCTCCGGTGGCGACGACGGATCACCCGACGACCGCGGGGTGACGCGTCTGGTCGACGATCTCGTGCTCGACCGCATCGACGCGCTGAAGGTTCTGAGGGCCGATACCACGGAGGAACGCGATGCACTGCTGGCCTCGTTGGCCGGACCGGGCAAGCCCGAGCAGGACATCATCAAACAGATCTCCAAGCCACGACCGCTGTGGCGACCCGACCGGTTTCTCGAGGCGCACCGACTCGCGATGCGTTCCATCGAGGTGCTCGACCGCAACGGCGCTCGCTCGGCGAAGTTGCCTCGCATCGGACCCCTGCGCCCCATCGCCGACTTCGTGGTGCAGTTGATGACGCGCTGGATCGTGAAGGACCATCAGAACAGCGTCATCACCTCCATCCGCCGTCTGTACGAGCGCCGCGAAGCCAGCGCCGAATGGGGCACGCCCGATCACCGGATGCTGCGCATGGCACGCATCGACGCCACCCGTGTGGAGGCCGGCTACAAGGGCAACCCTCTCGGGCTTCCCACGTTCCTCCTCGGCGGCGCCGTCGTGTCGAGCATCGTCTCCGCTCTCGAGCGTTTCATCGACTGGGCGTTCCGGCCCGGCGTCGAGATCATCGTCTTCGCCGTCACCTTCGGCTTGCTCTTCCTCGGCCTCGCATGGGCGGCCCTCTACTCCGCCAGCGTGGCGCGTCAACGCATCCGCCTCTCCACGGAGCAGCCGCTGAAGGCCCTCTGGGAGACCATCGGAGCGGCCGGCGACCCGCCGAAGGACGGGTCGTACAACTTCGCCGTCTACGCCATCGTGCTGCTGGTGTTGGCGTGGGTGCTCGTGCCGATCGCCCTCTGGGTGTTCTTCCTCGACCCGAGGGGTTGATGGTGAGCCACCGCTGGGCCGCAGCCGAACTGGCTCGGGAACTGCGCATCGACGAGCGACGACGATGGCGCGACGTCCAGAATGGCGCAACCACGCCGATGATGCCCGACTCGACGGGGTTCGCGTGGCTGCCATGGTCGCGTCGGCTCGAACTCCACCGACGCCGTGTGCCACAGCCGGGCGCCGTCTGGGCCGTGGCGATGGTTCGCGACGAAGCCGACGTGATCGGGTACACCATCGAGCACCTCCTCGGACAGGGCGTGCAGCACATTCTGGTGGCCGACAACCTGTCGACCGACGGCACCAACGAACTGCTGCACGGGCTCTCCCGGAGATGGCCGGTGACCGTGCTGCACGACCGCCTGCCGGCGATGCTGCAGGAACAGAAGATGACCCGACTTGCTCGTCTCGCCACCGCGGCGGGCGCCGAATGGATCATCCCGTTCGACGCCGACGAGTTGTGGTGCACCACCAACGGTCTGCTCGCCGAGACACTCTCGGCCTCACCGCACTCGGTGCTCGGTGCCGTCATGCACGATCACGTTCCATCACCCGATGACGACCCGGAGGAACCCAACCCGTTCCGTCGCATCCGACACCGACTGGTGGAGCCGAAGGTGATGGGAAAGGTCGCGTTCCGAGCTCACCGATTGGCGTACCTCGAGGCGGGGAACCACAGCATTCGGCATCCGGCGGGCAACGCGGTTCCCTCCGAACTGTTCATTCGCCACGTTCCCTTCCGTACGGCGGACCAGGTGGTTCGGAAGGTTCGGCAGGGTGCGGCGGCCAGCGACGACGCAAACCGGAGCCCCGAGTTCTCCGTGCACTGGCGAGCATTGGCAACCCGAGACGACGACGAGGTGGTGGCCTACTATCGCCGCGATGGCCACCCCATCGTGCTCGAGCCCGCGCCGTTCACCTCGTACGACGGCTGAACCGCACCGGCGACGTCGGCGACACGTCAATGACCGAGTTCGTCGAACGTGTCGACGTCGCGCAACGCAGGGAACGCGAACCACCAGGTGCCGACGATGGCAAGCGTGGCCACTCCGCCTCCGATGACAGCAACCGGAAGCCCGAGCGCCTGACCCACCATGCCGCTCTCGAATGCACCGAGTTCGTTCGAGGCGCCGATGAAGACGTTCTCCACGGCCATCACGCGCCCGCGCTTCTCGTCGGGAGTCACCAGTGGCACCAGCGACCCGCGGATGAACACGCTCACCATGTCGGCGGCGGCGAGCACCACCAACGAGCCGAACGCCACGGCGTAGTTGTGAGTGAGGCCGAGCACCACCGTGGCAGCCCCGAACACTCCGACCACCAGCAGCAGCACCCTGCCGATACGGCGCCGAACGGGCCGGGCCGCCATCAGCAGCGCCATCACCGCAGCCCCGATGCCCGGTGCCGCGCGAAGCCATCCGTAGCCGATGCTGCCCACACCGAGGCGATCCTCGGCGATGGCGGGCAACAGGGCCACGGCGCCGCCGAACAGCACTGCGAACAGGTCGAGCGAGATCGCCGCGAACAGGATGGGCGTGCGGCGGATGAACAACAGGCCCTCGATGGCGCTGCGGAAGGTGGGGCGCTCGTTGGGGTCGACCGGTTCCGGTTCGCGTTCGAATCGCAGGGTCGACACCAGGAACACCGACATCAACACGAACACCGTCGACGCGAGGTAGGCCACCCACGGCGCCACGGCGTACAGGAAGCCCGACAGCGCTGGCCCCACGATGGTGGCGCCCGTCCATGTCGCCGAGTACAGGGCGATCACCTTCGGTAACGCACCCTCCGGTGCGACCATCGGCGGCATGGTTCGTGTGGCGGGCGCCATGAACGCACGCGCCACGCCGTAGACGAACGCGATGACGAACAGTGGCCACACCTTCGTGGGGTGGCTGAGCGAATAGAGGAGGAGCGCCAGCGACGTCACGACCTCTGCGCCGATGGCCACCATGGCGACTCGCTTGCGGTTGAAGCGATCGGCCACCGTGCCGGTCACCAGCACCAGCAGGGCAGCGGGCAGGAACTCGCAGAGCCCGATCCAACCAAGGTCGGCCTCGCGACCGGTGATGTCGTAGGCCTGCTTGCCCAACGCGGCCGCCTGCAGGGCCACACCCACGCAGAGCACCCCGTTCGACACGAGCAGGGCCCGCACACTGCCGTGCCGCAGCACCGCGCCGGTGGAGAGAGGTGACGGTTCCGACTGTTGCACAGGTCGGGCCAACCTACTCGCAGGTGGTACACAACACGCATGTCATTTCCCGCCGACGACACCCGCTGGCTCGATGCCACTGACCAGGCCGCCTTGGTGGCTCGCGGTGACGCCACCCCGCTCGAACTGCTCGACGCCGCCATCGAGCGCATCGAGCGCCTCGACCCGGCTCTCAACGCCGTCAACATCCGCTGGTTCGAGCACGCCCGCGACATCGCACGCGGACCACTGCCCGAGGGTCCGTTCCGTGGCGTGCCGTTCCTCTTGAAGGATCTCTGGGCCCACTTCGCCGGGCAGACGCTCAGCAACGGCAACCGCGCCCTGAAGGCCGCTGCGCCCGTGTCGGCCGCCGACACCACACTGGTGAGCCGGTTCAAGGCCGCCGGCCTCGTTACCGCCGGCCGCACCAACAGCCCCGAGTTCGGAGCCCTCCCCACCACCGAGCCGCTGGCGTGGGGCGCCACGCGCAACCCGTGGAACACGGAGCACTCGCCCGGGGGTTCGAGCGGTGGTTCGGCCGCCGCGGTGGCCGCTGGCATGGTGCCCATCGCCCACGCGAGCGACGGTGGTGGCAGCATCCGCATCCCTGCGGCGTGCTGCGGGCTCGTGGGCCTGAAGCCCTCGCAGGGCCGCATCACGCTCGGGCCGTTCCGCGACGAGAGCAACCTCGGTGTCGAACTCTGCGTCAGCCGCAGCGTTCGCGACACGGCGGCGATGCTCGACGCCGTGCACGGCCCCGGGGTCGGCGACACGGTGATGGCACCGGCACCCACCCGGCCGTACCTCGCCGAGGTCGGCGCTCCGGTCGAGACACTCCGCATCGGACTGCTCGATCATCATCCGTTCGGTGCGGCGGTGCACCCGGAGTGCGTCGCCGCGGCGCGCAACACCGCCTCGCTTCTCGAGGCGATGGGGCACCGCGTGGAGCCCGGTTTCCCTGCTGCTCTCGCCAATCCCGACTTCGCCCGCCGGTTCGCTGCGATGTGGAGCACCAACATGGGTGCGTCGTTCGCCCGCATCGCCGCCCAACTGGGCCGCGAACTGGGGCCCGACGACGTGGAACTGCACAACAGGATGCAGGCCGAGTTCGCCCGCGGTGTCAACGGAGTCGAGTACGCCCTCGCGTTGGCGGCCAACGTCGAGTTCCGCCGGGCCGTGCAGCAGTGGTGGCACGACGGCTGGGACCTGCTGCTGACGCCGACGCTCGGTGAACCCCCGGTGACGCTCGGCCAGTTCGCCAACAACCCCGAGCAGCCGATGGCGCCGAT
>CAZQPJ010000128.1:0-7127 GCA_964595105.1 uncultured Bifidobacterium sp. | reverse complement strand
GGCAGCTCGCCGGCCGCGGGCCGCCCCACGCCACCGGTGCGCACGCGTGGTGCCAGCTCGTCAGCGCGCCCGGTGCGGGCAGCGACCTTGCCGGTCTCGGTGCCCGCGCCGTGAAGGACGGTGAGGAGTGGATCGTGAACGGCCAGAAGGTCTGGACCTCCGGCGGGCACGTGGCCGACATGGGCATGCTCATCGCCCGCACCGATGTCGACGTGCCGAAGCACCAGGGCATCACCTGGTTCGCCTTCGACATGCATCAGGACTCGGCTGTCGACGTGCGGCCACTGCGCGAGATGACTGGCCGCGCCCTCTTCAACGAGGTGTTCCTCAGCGACGCCCGCGTTCCCGACGACGCCATCATCGGCGGTACCAACAACGGTTGGGCCGTGGCCAACACCACGCTGATGTTCGAACGCGCAGGGCTCGGTGCCGGTGGGCACAGCGCGGCGGCCCTCTGTTCGCCCGGCACCATCAGCGGCGACCTCCCCAAGCGTGTCGGTGACTTCGTTCGTCAGGCCGGTCCGTCGGGTGGCGGCGGTGGTGGCGGGGCGATGGCGGCCGGTCTCGAGAAGATGCTGGTCGGCATGGCTCGGGCCAACGGACTCATCAGCGACCACGTGTTCCGTCAGGACCTCATGAAGCTGCACACGCTGCACGAGGTCGGCCGCATGCTCGCATTGCGCGTGAAGGCCGAGAAGGCATCGGGCCGCGACATCGTGTCGGCACCGAACATCGCGAAGTTGTCGATGAGCGAGATCATGCGCCGCAGCCGTGACCTCGGCATGCGCGTCGCGGGAATGGACTCGACGCTGCACGCGTACAACTCGGAACAGCGGGCGTCGAACGACGGCGCCGGGGTGAATCCGGCGATGGCGTACATCACCGAGCTCGCACTGTTCGCGCAGGGGCCGCCCATCTACGGCGGCACCGACCAGGTGCAGCGCAACATTCTCGGCGAGCGCGCGCTGGGCCTCCCCAAGGAGCCCAACAACGATCGCACGATGAGCTGGGCGGAACTCCCGAAGAACGGCTGATCCGTCGGCCACACTTGAGGCCATGGAACAACGCGAATGGCCCCGCACGCACGACGAGTTGCAGGCCACACCGATCCAGGTGCGCGTGGGGAGCGTCGAGCAGATCTTCAACGCGATGGACCCGTCGCCGCTGGAGATGCGGTCGCTCGACCTCGAGGTGGCCGACTGGATCGAGGAATGGGCGGAAGACCTCGACAAGGACGAACCCATCGTGATCGAGGTGATGGTCGCCGATCAGAAGTTCAGCGGTCGCGAGGACGCCGTGGCGAACGGCATCCACCATCATTTCGAGTACCGCGAGTGGCAGGTCGACCGTCAGCTCCGCAAGTTGCTCCGCGAGGGGCGGGTGAGCTTGGCGATCGGCCTCGTGTCGATCTCGGCCTTCAGCACGGCGGCGCGACTCATCGGCGACAACCCGAGCGGCATGCTGGCCGTGGTGCAGGAAGGGTTGGGGGTCGTTGGTTGGGTGAGCATGTGGAAGCCGCTCGAGATCTTCCTCTACGAATGGTGGCCCATCCGCCGTGAGCGGCGTGCCTGCCGCCGGCTGGCGGCAGCAGAGGTCACCTTTCCGACGGTGCCTCGCCGAGCCGACGTCTGAGCTCCACGTACACCGCTGCGCCCGCAACGGCTGCGAGTTCCTCCCCGAGTGAGTCGACGACCCGCCGAGCGCCCACGTAGGCCTCGGTGCCCTCCGTGCAGCACCACGCCATGGTGGTGCCTTCCGGCCCCCAGTCGGCCCGGCTCCAGCGGCGCACCGTGGCGTTCTCGATACCGTCGGGCTGCATCTCCCAGTCGACACGGATCGGCAGTTGCCAGCACACCGACGGCTTCCAGTCGAGCGGGGACTCACCTGCATCGTCGGCCGCCAGATGCAGTGCGCAGCCGGCCCCGCCGCTGAACCCGGGACGGTTCAGGAAGATGCAGGCCCCGTCGACCACCTTCGTGTTGCTGCGTGTTGCATCGCTGAACACGTCGTGTTCGTCGACCGAGGCATGGTGCTGCCAGAGGCGGGTCGGCAGCGTGGCCGCCAGTGCCGAGACGTTCATCGCCTCGCCCTCGTCGGTGAGTTCCGCCCCCACGGAGCAACAGCCCTGGCCGAGGTGCTCGGCCGGTTGGTCGAGGATGCCCTTGCACCCGCGGCCCCAGATGCAGGTCCAGTGCGACTCCATGAACCCGCGTTCGAATCGCCAGCGGGTATCGCCGTCGACGATCTCCTCGAACGGTTCATCCACAAGCGGCAGGGTAGTGGGGTCGGCAGGGTAGTGGGGTGGGCGGCCGGCGTGGCACGCTGCAGGGGTGACCACTCTGCAGTACGACCTCATCATCATCGGCACCGGCTCGGGTAACTCGATCATCGGCCCGGAGATGGACGGCATGCGTATCGCCATTGCCGAGCGCGGCGTGTTCGGCGGCACCTGTCTCAACGTGGGCTGCATTCCGTCGAAGATGCTCATCTGGCCCGCGGATCTCGCCGAACACGCACGTCACGGCGATCGGTACGGCATCAGCACCGAGTTCCGTGGCGCCGACTGGCCGGCCATCGTGCAGCGCGTGTTCGGACGCATCGACCCCATCGCCGAGGGCGGCCGGCAGTACCGGCACGGCCTGCCGCACGTCGACGTGTACGAGACGACGGCCCGCTTCGTGGGCGACCGCGAACTGCAGGTCGGCGACACGCGAATCCGCGGCGACCAAGTGGTGATCGCTGCGGGGGCACGAAGCTTCATCCCCGACATTCCCGGCCTTGCCGACGTGCCGTTCCACACCAGCGACACCTTGCTGCGCATCGACCACCTCCCCGAGCACTTGGTGGTGCTGGGCGGCGGCTTCATCGCCGCCGAACTCGGCCATGTGTTCCAGGCCCTCGGCTCGAAGGTCACCATCGTGAACCGGGGGCGATTGCTCCTGAAGGCCGAGGACCACGACATCGCCGAGCGCTTCACCGAGCTCGCCGCGAATCGTTTCGACCTCGTGGTGGGCGCGCATGTCGAACGGGTGACGGCCACGCCCGGCGGCGTGGCCGTGACCGTCACCGTCGACGGGGCCGAGCGTGTGATCGAGGGTGATGAACTGCTCGTCGCGATGGGTCGCATCCCCAACAGTGACCTGCTCGATGCCGCCGCCGGCGGTGTGAACACCGACGATCTGGGCCATGTGCTCGTCGACGAGTTCGGCCGTACCAGTGCGCCCGGGGTCTGGGCCCTCGGCGACATCAACGGCCGTCACCAACTGAAGCACATGGCGAACGGCGAGGCGAAGGTGGTTCGCCACAACCTGATGCACCCCACCGACCTCCGTCGGCTCGACCAGCGGCCTGCCCCGCACGCCGTGTTCGGCAGCCCGCAGGTGGGCGCGGTCGGGGTCACCGAACGAGAGGCAGCAGCCTCGGGGGCCCCCTACTGCGTGATCTCGCACGACTATGCGGGGTCGGCCTACGGGTGGGCGATGGAGGACACCACGAGTTTCTGCAAGCTCATCGGCGACCCGCTGACCCGGCGCGTCGTCGGTGCTCACGTGATCGGCTACCAGGCCAGCATGCTCGCCCAGCAGTTGGTGCAGGGCGTCCACCTCGGCACCACGGCCGACGAGATGGCGCTGGGTCAGATCTGGATCCATCCGGCATTGAACGAGGTGGTGGAAGTGGCACTGCTCAAGCTGATGGAGGCGTTCGACGAGTACGCGGCAGGGCGCTGAACTCTCACCGATCTCTCACGAAGTCTCGGTGGCCGATTTACCCTCCGCCCGCATCATGGAGCCACCGAATGACGAAGCGAGGAACCAGATGAACAAGAAGATCACCGCAATCGGCCTCAGCGCCGGCCTGCTGGCAGGCCTCGGCGCAGGGCTCGCACTGGAGATGTCCGGCGATGCCGGTGCATCGAACGGCCGGGCAGTCATGGTCGGCTCCCAGAACGGGAACGACATGCCGGGCATGCCCGGTGGCGCCGGCCTCAACTTCAACGACATCCTCAAGCCGTTGGTCGACGACGGCACCATCACCCAGGCGCAGGCCGACAAGGTGGTCGCGGCGCTGCAGGCGGCAGGTCCGATGGGTGGCATCGGCGGCCCGATGGGTGGCGGGATGGGCGACGGTGGCATGGGCCGCGGCGGCGGCCGCGGGATGGGCCCCGGCGCCAGGCTCGACACCGTGGCCACGGTCCTCGGCATCACCGTCGACGACGTGCGCACTGCGGTGCAGAAGGGCACCACCATCGCCGACCTCGCCAAGGAGCACGGCAAGACTGCCCAGGACGTGATCGATGCCCTCGTTGCCGAGGTGAAGGCCCACTTCGACCCGGAGGTCGCCTCGGGTGAACACACGCAGGCCGAGGCCGATGCCCGTATCGCCGATGCGACGACGCGCATCACCGAGTTCGTGAACAACACCACCGCGGCCATGGCCGACGACCACATGGGTCCCGACGACGGGATGATGGGCGGCAACGGCGGCATGATGGGCGGCACCATCGACGGTGGGCCCACCGACACGGTGGCTCCCTGATCTCGCTCTACGATCGGTCGGGGCCATCCTCCTCCCGGCTCCGACCGATCGTGCGCGAACGAGAGGCAACAACATGAGCGGACGCATTCTCATCGCCGACGACGATCGGGCCATCCGCGAGTCGCTCGCGCGAGCGCTCGGTCTGGAGGGTTACGACGTGGTGCAGGCCAACGACGGAGCCGCGGCGTTGAGCCTCGTCGAGTCCGCACAGCCCGACGTGGCGGTGCTCGACGTGATGATGCCCAACGTCGACGGACTCACCGTGTGTCGTGTGCTGAGGGCGGAGCGCAACCGGTTGCCCATCCTCATGCTCACGGCGCGCACCGAAACCCCCGACCGCGTCGCCGGACTCGATGCCGGCGCCGACGACTACCTCCCGAAGCCGTTCGACCTCGATGAGCTGTTGGCACGGTTGCGGGCGCTCCTCCGGCGCGCCCGCCCCGACGACGATGTTGCCGCGGGGGAACCATTGCAGGTGGGCGACCTTCGCCTCGACCCCACGCAGCGGCGTGTGTGGCGTGGCCAACGCGAGGTGGAACTCTCGAAGACCGAGTTCGAACTGCTCGAACTGCTGGTTCGGAATCAGGGCATCGTGCTCGAGCACAGCACCATCTACGACCGCATCTGGGGCTACGACTTCGGGCCCGACTCGAAGAACCTGGCCGTCTACATCTCGTACCTGCGTCGCAAGCTCGAAGGCCCGGGCGACAGCAAGATCATCCACACGATTCGCGGTGTGGGTTACTCGGTGCGTGCCACGTGAGCCTCCGGCTCAAGATCGTCCTGGCGCTCACGCTGCTCGCCGCAGCCGCCACTGCGGCCATCGGCGCTGCCTCCTACTCGACCACGAGTCACCAACTCCGTCGCAGCGTCGAACGGTCGCTCGAGGATGCCGCTCGACAGATGCGCGGCGGTCCGTTCCTCGACATCTCCGACCTCGACGGCGACGGTGACGTCGCTCCCGGACGCCCGCAGCGACCGGGCCACGATCGTCCGCGCAGTTTCGAGCAGGTGCTCGTGCAGGTGCTCGGCCCGACCGGCGACGTGGTGCTTGCGCCCACCTCGGGCGAGCTCCCCGTCACCAATGCCGATCGGATGGTCGCCGTTTCGCCGAACGACGCGGCGGCGACTCGGCACGACGTCCGGATCGACGACGAACCGTTCCGCATGCTCACCGTGAAGTTGGGCAACGGAGCCGTGCAGTTGGCCCGGTCGCAACGCGAGAGCGGCGACGTACTGGGCCACATCCTCGGCAGCATCCTGATGGCCGTGGTACTCGTGGTGATCGGGTCGATCCTCCTCGGATGGCTCATCGCACGTCAGGTGACCCGACGCCTCGAACACCTCACCGATGCTGCTGGTGCGGTGGCCAGCACCGGCCGACTCGATGTGCCCGTGCCGGTCGACGGGAAGGACGAGACCGGACGCCTCGGTCGCGCCTTCAGCGGCATGCTCGATGCCCTGCAGCGCAGCAAGCACGAGCAGCACCAGCTCGTTCAGGATGCGGGCCACGAACTGCGCACTCCACTCACCAGCCTTCGCACCAACGTGTCGGTACTGCGCCGTCGGCACGACCACCTCAGCCCCGAGGCACGCGAGCAACTGCTGTCCGACCTCGACAGCGAGACCCGCGAACTGACCGACCTCGTGAACGAGCTCGTTGAACTCGCCACCGACCGACGCGACGACGAGGTGCCGCAGACGCTGCGACTTGTCGACACCGCCGAGCGCGCGGCCGCTCGAGCGCGGCGCCGGTTCGGCCGCGAGGTGACTGTGGTCGGCGACGACTCGGAACTCGTGGGTCGGTCGGCTGCGCTCGACCGTGCGGTGCAGAACCTCGTCGACAACGCCTGCAAGTTCTCGTCGTCCGGCACCATCGAACTGTCCGTCGCTGCCGGCACGGTGACCGTTCGCGACCACGGGCCTGGGCTCGCCGCGGTCGACATCCCGCACCTGTTCGACCGGTTCTATCGATCGGTCGAGACGCGCAGCAAACCCGGTTCGGGGCTCGGCCTCGCCATCGTGCGATCGGTGGCCGAGCAGCACGGCGGCACCGTGTTCGCTCGCAACGCGAACGGTGGTGGCGCCGAGATCGGCTTCTCGCTGCCCCTCCGGTCGAGCGCCGACTAGGGTCTCCCGCACCACCGGCGATGGGAGCCTGGGACATGAATCGCTATCTCGAGGGAAACTTCGCCCCCGTCACCGACGAGGTGACGGCACTCGACCTTCCGATCATCGGGGAACTGCCGGCCGACCTCGAGGGTCGTTATCTGCGGAATGGGCCGAACCCCCTCGGCGACGCCGACCCGTCCACCCACCATTGGTTCATGGGTGATGGCATGGTGCACGGCGTCCGCCTCCGAGGGGGGCGGGCCGAGTGGTACCGGAACCGGTACGTCGGCTCGCAGCGCCACAGCGCCGCGGCCGGTCTGCCCGACATCGGTGGCCGCAACTGGAACAACAGTCCGTTGGGCCCGAACACGAACGTCGGCGGATTCGCCGGCACCACCTGGGCGATGGTGGAGGCGGGCGGATGCCCGGTGGAACTCACCTACGAAGCGCCGGAGGAACCCGCTCCATCGACTGGTCCG
>CAZQPJ010000127.1:1333-7192 GCA_964595105.1 uncultured Bifidobacterium sp. | reverse complement strand
CGCCCTCGACCGCTGCCTTGCACCGCTTGTGCAGGCACGGCGAGAACATCCCGTCCTCCTAGCCGCTGGTCTCGATGTTCCACTCGCCGTTACCGCCCCAGTCGCGGTAGGTCTGAGGATCGGCGGCCACGCCGTCGACGAAACGGCGTTTGTCGACCCCGGCGATGTGGAACATCACCGATGCGGCCATCAGTCGCTCGCGCGGCGGGTGCATGGTGGGTGCGCCGGCGCGGTGGGCGATGTCGGCATCGCCGGTGCAGTCGATGACCCGCTTGGCCAGCAGCGCTTCGCGGCCGGCCTTGCTCTCGGTGATGATGCCCACCACCCGTTCGCCCTCCATGACAGGAGCAACGAACGATCGGTGCAGCATCGGGTGGATGCCTGCCTCCTGCACCATCACGTCGGCCACCACCTTGAAGCCCTCGGCATCGAGTTCGTAACTCTGCGACTGGCTCTCGGGCACGGCCGCGCCCATCGAGTAGGCGCGTGTCTCGAACTCGCGCCCGATGCCGTTGGCCTCCACCGTCGCCTCGTGTCGGTACCACGCCATGCCCTCGACGCCGACGGTGGTGATGTTGCCGCCGAAGCATCCGAACCGTTCGACCAGCGTCACCTCCACGCCCGCTCGGGCAGCCGCGAGCGCGGCCGACAGCCCGGCTGGCCCCGAGCCCACCACCAGCACGTCGGTGGAGTGGATGACGTCGACGGTTCGCGCCGGCTCCGTGATGGTGCCAAGCCGGGAGCCAGTGGTGCGTCGCAGGTCCATGCGGTCAGTGTGACGGGTTCACGAGTACGCGTCCGCGCATGCCACCGGCAAGGATCCGGTCGAGTTGCGGGGCGAGTTCGCCGAGCCCCACCACCTGTGCCTCGAGCGTGTCGAGCCACGCAGGTCGCAGGTCGCCGCCGATGCGGTTCCACATGGCGCGCCGGGCGGCGATGGGGGTCTGCACGCTGTCGATGCCGAGCAGGTTCACGCCGCGGAGGATGAACGGCAGGACGGTGGTGGGCAGTCCGTTTCCGCCGGTGAGGCCGCTGGCCGCAACGGAACCGCCATAGCGCATCGTGCGCAGCGCGTACGCCAGTGTGGAGCCACCGACGCAGTCGACGGCACCGGCCCAGCGCTCCTTCTCCAACGGGCGTGCCGACTCCGCCGAGGTTTCGGCGCGGTCGATCACCGCGGTGGCACCCAACTGCATCAGCCACTCGGCCTCGCTTGCCTTGCCCGTGCTGGCGACCACCTCGTGGCCGAGTGCAGCGAGCATGCCCACCGCCATCGAGCCGACACCACCGGTGGCACCCGTCACCAGCACTGGCCCGTCGCCGGGTTGCAGGCCGTGTGCCTCGAGGGCCGCCACTGACAGGGCGGCCGTGTAGCCGGCAGTGCCCACCAGCATGGCGGTGCGAGCATCGAGACCGTCGGGCATGGGCACCACCCATCCGGCGGGTACACGCGCCATCTGCGCGTAGCCGCCGTGGTGGGCGACGCCGATGTCGTAGCCGTGCACGATGACGCTCGAACCGACCGCAACGCTCGCGTCGGCCGACTCCACCACGATGCCGGCGAGGTCGATGCCGGGAACGAGCGGGTCGATTCGTGCGACCTTGCCGGCCTCGGTGCTGGCGAGGCCGTCCTTGTAGTTGATGCCCGAGTACTGCACCTCCACGAGTACGTCACCGGTACCCAACGCGTCGACGGCGAGATCGACGATCGATCGTTGCCAACCGGTGTCGGTGGCACCGACGGTGAATGCGCGAACAGTGCTCATGGGTGCTTCTCCTGTGTGGTGGTGGGAAGAATCATGCCGCGGCGCCGATGAGGTTCAGCACTCGGCGCACGGCGGCCTCGCCGCCCACCACGCGCTGCCCGCGGGCCGACCAGACGGCGTCGTGGCTGCGAATGAGGTCGAGCGTGGCAGAGGTGGGATTCGGGAGCGACCGAAGGTCGTCGATGCGATACACGCACACGTTGGCAACGGCGTTGGCGCCGGTGGCAACGGCAGCATTGTCGACCGCGTCGGCCCAACCGTGTTCGAAGTCGATCACCACGCCGGGGTCGGGGAGGGCGCACATCACCGACGAGGTGTCGGCGAAGATGAGTCCGAGAGGGCCGTCGTCGAAATGGGCGCTGATGCCGTCGAGTTCGTCGACGAGTGACCGGGAGATGTCGAGCGGGCGGTAGGTGCGGGAGTTGGCGTGGCGGTCGTTGCGGCGCAGGTCGATGTGGTGCCGAGCCCCCACCGGCGTGTCGCCGGACGACGATGCCCACACCCAGTGCTCCGCCTTGCGCCTGGTGGCCCGACGCGCCGCGGCGACCACCGGGGTCAGGTCGTCGTCGACCACCAGCAACAGGTGCTCGGCGCGTCGGCGGAGCGACCGCTCGAGGAGCTCCGTGGGCTCGAGACCGAGTGCCTCGGCGAGCCGGGCGAGGACGTCGATGGTGGGGGTCCGCTGCCCGCCTTCGAGGGCCACCACGTACGCCTGGGAGATGCGTGCCCGACGAGCGAGTTCGCGGGTGCTGCAGCCAGCGTCCGTGCGGGCGTGGAGGAGGGTGCGCGCCAAGGCACTGCGGTGTGGCTCCCAGGCACTGGGGGCGGGGATCGACAGCGGATGCTCGGCCATACGAATGTGAACACTATAGTGTTCGGTCATGGAAGCCGTGGCCACTCGAACCCGTGCGGTGTCGCCGTGGTTCGTGTTCGCCGTCGGGGTGGTGGCCGCCTGGTGGGGTCTGCTGCAGCTGCACTCACGAGGTCATCACGCACACGGCGCGGCGTACGCAGTGCTGCTGCCGATGTGGGCGCTGATGACCCTGGCCATGATGGTGCCCACTGCGGTGCCCGTGCTGGCGACGTTGCGCAACGTGCTGCACCGGGAGGGCGTCCGGCGATGGTGGCTGTTCCTTGGTGGCTACGTGGCCGTGTGGCTCGGGTTCGCAGTCGTCGCCGCCGGCCTGCAACGACTGCTGTTGGCGCTCTCGCTCGTGTCGTCCAACGGCACAGCGGTTCGATGGCTCGGCGCAGCGGTGCTGGTCGGTGCCGGCACCTACCAGTTCAGCGCGTTGAAGCGCCGCTGTCTCAGCGAGTGCGTGGCGCCGATGAACTGGTTCCTCCGATACTGGCGCGACGGGGCGATGGGTGCCGTTCGCATGGGTGTGCACCACGGTGCCACCTGCCTCGGCTGCTGCTGGGCACTGATGCTGGTGGGCTTCGTGGGCGGCGTGGCGTCGGTGGGCTTCATGGTGGTGGCGGCCGTGTTGATGGCCGTTGAGAAACTTCCGGCCGGTGGCGGGCGACTCAGCATGCCGCTCGGGGTGGCGTTGGTGGTTGCCGGTGTGCTGTGGCTGGTCGCGGCGCCCGCCGCCCCGGACGCCCACCACAACCAGATCTCTCATCAGAAAGGGACATCAAATGGATCAGTGGTCGCTCGAGGGTGAACTCATCCTCAATTGCAACTGCACGGTGTTCTGCCCATGCGTCATCTCGCTCGGCAAGCACCCGCCCACCGAGGGTTATTGCCAGGCGTGGGCAGGGGTGCGCATCGACAGGGGTCGCTCCGGCGAGGTCGATCTGTCGGGGCTCAACGTGGCGATGCTGCTCGACATCCCCGGGAAGATGGAGCGCGGCAACTGGACGCTCGCCCTCTGGATCGACGACCGCGCCACCGATGAGCAGTTCGAACGCCTCGAAGCGATCTTCCGGGGCAAGGGCAAGGGCACCACGGGTCTGTTCACGCTGTTGGTGGGCGAGTACCTCGGTGCCGAGCGTGCACCGGTGGAGTTCGTCACCGACGGCGAGACTCGCACCCTCTCGGTCGGTCGGTACATCCAGGGCGCTGTCACGCCCATCGCCGGAGCCCGTTCGGGTGAGGAGGTGAGTGTGGTGAACACGCAGTACTGGATGGGTCCGGAAGTGGTGGTGGCCGAGGCCACGAAGGGTCGCGTGCGTGCCTTCGGGCGTGTGTGGAACTTCGAGGGTCGTAGCGCCGAGATCTGCTCGATCAGGTGGGAAGGGCCGTGACACAGCTCGCCATCACCCGTCGTATTCGCTCGACCATGTGGTCGAGCCGGGTCGAGGAGTTCGGTGTGCTCGCCTACACCGTCTACAACCACATGTTGCTGCCCACCCAGATCCGAGGAGTGGAGGCCGACTACCACCACCTCCGCAGTGCGGTGCAGGTGTGGGACGTGGCGTGCGAACGTCAGGTCGAGCTGCATGGGCCCGACGCGGCCCGCCTTGCTCAGATGCTCACCGTTCGTGACCTCGGCGGATTCGTCGACGGCCGTTGCGGCTATGCGCCCGTGGTCGACCACGAGGGCCGGCTCATCAACGATCCGGTGGTGTTGCGGGTGGCCCACGACCGCTGGTGGTTCTCGGTGAGCGACAGTGACGTGGTGCTGTGGGCGGGTGGCCTGGCACTGGGCATGGGCCTCGACGTCCGGGTGAGCGAGCCGAACGTGAACCCACTGGCCGTGCAGGGGCCGCAGTCGGAGGCAGTGATGGCATCGGTGTTCGGTGAGGCCGTGCGGGCCATCAAGTTCTTCCGTTTCGAACCGCTCGAGTACCGCGGGCACACCATGCTCGTGGCGCGCAGTGGCTGGAGCGCGCAGGGCGGTTTCGAGGTGTATGTCGATGACGACGAGTTGGGGTGCCTGCTGTACGACGACCTGATGGCCGCTGGCGCTGCGTACGACATCGGGCCGGGGTGTCCGAATCTCATCGAGCGCATCGAAGCCGGGCTCCTCACCTACGGCACCGATATCACCCGGGCGCACACCGCCCTCGAAGCGGGGTTGGAGAAGTACTGCTCGCTCGATGCCCCGATCGAGGCGATCGGCCTCGAGGCGCTTCGTCGTCAGCGTGCCGAAGGTGTCGCTCGGCGGATCTGTGGCTTCACCATCGAGGGCGACCGGGTGCCGCACAACCGCAACGGATGGCCGATCACGGCCGCCGGGGAAGTGGTGGGTGAGGTCACGTCGGCCGTGTGGTCGCCTCGGCTGCAGACGAACGTGGGCCTGGGAATGACGCGCATCGACCACACGGCGGTGGGAACCACGGTGACGGTGGAGACGCCCGATGGGGCACGCACCGCCACGGTGGCCGAGGTGCCGTTCCCCGGCGCGTCGCAGCGCTGACGAGGCCCGTTGCGTGGGCCTCGTCAGGTGGCGCGCAACTGGCCGCCACCGGCATCGACCCAGCGGTCGCGCATCGTGACGCGGTGACGCTCGCCCTTCAGTACCTGCACGGCGGCACCCAACGCAGCCATGCCGAGACCGGCGACCCACCAACCCGGGGTGGCGGCCACCGTGTGGGTGGTGTGCCCGATGGCGAGGTCGGCGACGCCGATCGATCCGAACAGCACCATCAGCCCTGCCACGGCGAGCGTCGCGCCTGCGACGGAGCTCAGCGCGACGAGTACGAAGCGATGGAGGCTGGAGATGATCGAGAAGAAGGCGAAGCAGGCACCGATTCCGGCGCCGACACCGACGACGATCCAGTTCCAGTCGGCGTGCGCGAGCACGAGCACGGTGGTGGCGAGTGTGACGCCGATGGAGGTGAGTGTGACGGCCACCGCCACCTCGTACCACCGGAAGCTCGCGGCTCCGACCACGGCGCACGTGCCCAGTGCGAGGACGATGTTGGCGGTGCCGTGGAAGAACTGGTGGCGCGCATGGATCTGGCCGAGCGCGGCGCCGAGCAGCGCAGCAGAGAGCGCTGCGAACGTGGGGAACGAGTGCCGCATGCGCAGGCCGCCGCGACTGCACATCAGCCCGCCGATCACTGCCATTGCTGCTCCCAGCACGATTCGTGTCATGCCGCACCCCCCACTGCAGTCCGCACCGTAGCCGCTGCGACAGCTGGG
>CAZQPJ010000127.1:0-1233 GCA_964595105.1 uncultured Bifidobacterium sp. | reverse complement strand
TCTCCTGGTGGTCGTACGACCTTGGTCGCATTGGGTCGCACGACCTATTGCTACGAAAGGTGGGCAAAGGTTGAATGAGTACTCAAGTTCCACATGGGGAACGGTGCCAGAGAGGACCACGAGATGAAGTACGGGACGGGAAACCCGGAGACGGTTGCGGAGCGGTCCGCAGCCGAGGCGAGCGAGAAGATCGAGGTGGCGAAGTGAAGCTCGATCGTCGTGATCTCCTGAAGACCGGCGTGTTCGCCGGCGCCGCGGTGGCGTTGCCCACCGCCCGGTTCGTGGGTGCGGCCACGCCGAGTCGCATCGCCGAATCGCTGCTCCCGAAGCCCTTCACCGTGCCCTTCGTCCGCCCCCCGGACGCAGTGCCCGTACGCTCGAGCGCCACGTGCGACTACTTCAAGATGGAGATGCGCGCGGTGCAGGCCGAAATCCTCCCCGGCTACCAGACCATGGTGTTCGGCTACGACGGCGTGGTGCCCGGCCCGGTCATCAACGTGATGCAGGGCAAGCAGGCGGTCGTCCGTCACAAGAACAGCCTGCCGGCGGTGCACCCGACCCTGGGCTACGAGCCTTGGACGTCGGTTCACCTCCACGGCTCGGGCTCGCTGCCCCAGTTCGACGGCTACGCCTCCGACATCACCCGCCCCGGTGAGTACAAGGACTACCACTACCCGAACTACCAGCAGGCCCGCACCCTCTGGTACCACGACCACGGTGTGCACCACACGGCCGAGAACGCCTACCACGGCCTCCTCGGCATGTACATCATGCGCGACGCGAACGAGCAGGCTCTCCCCATTCCCAAGGGCGAGTACGACGTACCGCTGGTCATCGGTGACGCCATGTTCCAGAGCGACGGCAACCTCCTCTTCTCATTGGCCAACCAGTCGGGTCACTGGGGCGACGTGATCCTCGTGAACGGTCGGCCCTGGCCGGTGATGAAGGTGAAGCGTCGCAAGTACCGCTTCCGCATCCTCACCGCTGCCATCAGCCGGTCGTTCAAGTTCGCCCTCAGCAACGGTGGCAGCTACCAGATCATCGGTACCGACGGTGGTCTGTGCCCCAAGCCGATCACGGTCACCAGCCACCGCCAGCTCAGCGGTGAGCGCTACGAAGTGGTCATCGACTTCGCCCAGGTGTTCAAGGGCGCGAAGGCCGGCACCCGTGTGACGCTCAACAACCTCAGCAACCCGAACAACATCAACTACACCAACACCGGCAAGGTGATGG
>CAZQPJ010000126.1:0-7201 GCA_964595105.1 uncultured Bifidobacterium sp. | reverse complement strand
GCTTCGGCATGGCGAGCAATCGTGCGGTGAAGAGCCGTACCCGAAGCGAAACACCGTTCGAACGTGCCCGCAAGGAACTGTTCGAGGAAGGCATCAGCACCTCGCGCATGTACCTCGACCCTGACCGTCCCGGCGTCGAGGACATCATCGACGACATCGTGGCCGGCGTGCGCTCGTCGTGCACCTACGCCGGTGCCGCCACCATCCCGCAGTTCCACGAGCGCGCCGTGGTGGGCGTGCAGAGCGCGGCCGGCTACAGCGAAGGCATGCCGGTCGGAACGAGTTGGTGACCATGCGGGTCATCGCCATCGACGGCCCGGCCGGCGCAGGCAAGAGCACCATTGCCAAGGCGCTCGCCGCCCGCCTCGGGCTCGAGTACCTCGACACCGGGGCGATGTATCGCGCAGTCACGTTCGCGGCGCTGCGCCGCGGACTCGACCTCGCTGACCTCGAGGCCGTCGCCGGTCTCGCCCGCAGGGTCGACCTCGAGGTGGGTCAGGGCGGCGTTCTCGTCGACGGCGTCGATGCAACCGCCGCCATCCGCGGGCCGGAGGTCACCGGCTCGGTGAGTCTGGTGGCGGCCAACAGTGGCGTCCGTGCGGAGATGCGCAGCCGACAGCAGGCGTGGGCTGCCGAACGCGGCGGTGGCGTCATCGAGGGCCGCGACATCGGTTCGGTGGTCTTTCCCGATGCCGCCCTGAAGCTGTACCTCACCGCATCTCCGCGGGTTCGTGCCGAACGCCGGGTGGCGGAGGCCGGCGGTGACGTCGACGAGATCGAGAAGGCCATCGCCGCGCGTGATCTGCTCGACAGCACCCGGGCCGACAGTCCGCTCACAGAGGCAGCGGGTTCCGCCACCGTCGACACCACGGGGCTTACGATTCCCGAGGTCCTCGACCGCATCCTTCAACTGTTGGAGCCCGCATGACCAAGGTGTCGACCAACCTCGCCGACAAGGAGACGCTCTCGCATCGCATCGCCTATCGCACGGTGCGCAACCTCGTCACCGGCTTCTGCCGTGTGTGGTGCCGAATGCGAGTGGAGGGCCGTGAGCACATTCCTTCGTCGGGTGTGTTCATCATGGCGCCGACGCATCGGAGCATTCTCGACACGCCCATCACCTCGGGGGTCACCCGGCGGCGGATGCGGTTCATGGGCGCCGACAAGTGGTGGAGCAATCGTCGGTTCGGCCAGTTGCTCACGATGCTCGGTGGGTTCCCCGTATCGCGTGGCACCGCCGACCGTGAAGCGCTGCGTCGGTGCATCGAACTCATCGAAGGGGGAGAGCCGCTCGTTCTGTTTCCCGAGGGGGAGCGCAAGAGCGGACCACTCGTCCAACCACTGTTCGAAGGTGCTGCCTACATCGCCACGAAGACGGGCGCCCCCATCGTGCCGGTGGGCATCGGTGGCAGCGAGAGGGCCATGCCCAAGGGTGCGAAGTTCATCTACCCCAAGCGCGTGCACGTGGTGGTTGGTCCGCCCATTCCGGTGCCACCGTTCGAGACCCCGAAGGCAGGCCGCGAGGCCGCCCGGAAGATGACCGACGACCTGCACGTCGAACTGCAACGGTTGTTCGACCTGGCGCAGACCCGCGCCGGCCGCTGACCCGGTCAATCCCCGGCGAAGTACACCTCGAGCGCAGCGGCCAACCACACCGGGTCGTCGGTGCCGCAGAGTTCCCGCGCGGAATGCATGCTGAGTTGCGGCACGCCGACGTCGACGGTGTCGATGCCCAGGCGCGTGGCAGTGATGGGTCCGATCGTGGAGCCGCAGGGCATGTTGTTGCGGCTGACGAAGGTCTGCCAGGGCACGCCGGCTCGCTCGAACACTCGTTGCGCCATCGCCGCCGAGGAGGCCGAGGTGGCGTAGCGCTGGTTGTGGTTCAGCTTGATGGCCGGGCCCTGGTTCACCATCGGCCGGTGGCCGGCCTCGTGCCGCTCTGCGTAGTTCGGGTGAACGCTGTGGGCATTGTCGGCCGAGATGCACGAGCTCCCTGCGAGTTGCGCCAAGTACTGACCCCGGGTGGCGCCGGCGGCAAGGGCAAGGCGCTCCAGCACGTGCTCGAGCAGAGGTCCGGCGGCGCCGGTGGTGCTCTCCGACCCCACTTCCTCGTGATCGAAGAGCGCGATCACGGCTGTCGAACGGTGCGGGCTGGCCGCAGCGCTCAGTGCGCTGGTGGCAGCCCAGCACGACGCCTGGTTGTCGAGCCGCCCGGAGGCGAGCAGCCGTGCGTCGGGGCCGAGCACCTGGGCAGGCGTCCGGTCGAACAGGCAGAGGTCCCACGACCGCACGTCGGCAGCAGCGACACCGGCTGCCTGTGCCAACCAGGTGCGGAACTCGCCGTTGGTCGCCTGCCCCACACCCCAGACCGGTGACAGGTGCTGCTGCTTGTCGAGCACGAGGCCGCGCTCGTTCACGTCGCGGTCGAGATGGATTGCCAACTGGGGCACGCGAGCAACTGCGTCGTGCACGGCCACCAGTCGACTGCTGCCGTCGGCGAGCACGAGTGTGCCCGCCACACCGAGGTCGCGGTCGAGCCACGAGTTGAGCAACACCCCGCCGTAGACCTCCACTGCGAGTTGCTTCCAGCCGTAGCCGCCTGCGTCGGCGTTGGGTTTGACGCGGAGACACGGCGAGTCGGTGTGGGCCCCGACGATGTGGAGTGGGTCGGTCGGTCCGACCTCGGCATCCCGCCGCCAGGCCACCAACGCCGCGCCACGACGCACGAAGCCTGCGGAGGGAACATCGGACCATTCACTGGTGTGGGACACCTCGGTGAACCCGGCGGCGGTGAGGCGTCGAGCGGCCGAAACCGCAGCGTGCCACGGCGACGGCGATGCGTCGAGAAAATCGATGAGGTCGGCGAGGTGGTGGGTCATTGGAGGACTCCCATTGGCAGGCCCGTGCCGCGGAGGTGGGCGGTCTCGTTCACGGTGACGATGCTGCGGTGTCCGCTGCGCGACGCGGCGATGCGATGGATGCTCGTGTAGTTGGGGTAGAAGAACCCTTGGCTGACGGGCAAGCCGAGCACGTGGGCGAGATAGGCGTTGATGACGCCGCCGTGGCACGACACGGCGATCTTCTGACCCGGGTGGGCGTCGACAAGGGCATCGAGTGCTGTCACCACGCGCTCGCGGAACTGCTCGGGCGTTTCGTCGGCGTCCCACTCTCCCCGCATCATGGCGTGCCAACGAGGGTCGTTGGCGGCCTTGAGTTCCTCGATGGGGACGTACTCATTCGAGTTGCGGTCCCACTCGGCCACCGCGTCGACGACGATGACCTCGAGATGCCGCCCCGAGGTGAGCGGTTCGGCGGTCTGCAGTGCGCGTCGCAATGGGCTGGCGTACACGGCATCGATCTGCTCCGATGCGAGGTACGCCGCAAGGTGGCGCGCCTGCTCGACACCCGCCGGTGACAGTTCAGGGTCGGCCGGGCCGTCGACTCCCTCGCGTCGTACCGGCAGTCCGTGTCGTATCAGCAGCAACTCCATTCGCTTAGATAATCACCTATGAACACCTCGCCACGCCGTCGGACGCCATGAGCACGTCGGCCATGCCCGGTTCCGACGGCGGAGCGATCGACTTCGACGAGGCGGGCGACCCCGGGGCGCCGCTCGTGGCGCTCATCCACGGAACGATGGACCGGGGCGCGGGAATGCTGAAGGTGAGTCGACGACTCGACGGGTCGTGGCGCGTCCTCCGGTACGACCGGCGCGGCTACGGCAGGTCGGCGCCCCACCCCGGGCCGTTCGGTATCGAGCAGCAGGTGGCCGATCTCGTCGCGCTGCTCCAGCAGCGTCCCGCCGTCTTGGTGGGCCACAGTTTCGGCGGCAACGTGGCGCTCGCCACCGCCCAGCGCCATCCGCACCTGGTGCGAGGGGTGGTGATCTACGAGACCCCGCTGTCGTGGGAGCCGTGGTGGCCGGGCACCACCGCGGGGGCTGCGGCGATGTCGTGGGCCGACGACCCTGCGGCCGCCGCCGAGGGGTTCATGCGCCGGCTCATCGGCGACGACCGCTGGGAGAGGCTCCCGGAGCGCACCCGCGCCACACGTCGAGCCGAGGGTCCGGCGATGGTGGGTGAACTCGCCGACATTCGCGCAGCGGCACCGTGGCATGCAGATCGCATCGACGTGCCGGTGGCGATCGGAGTGGGGGAGCGGGCCCGCCCGCACCATGTCGAGGGCATGACGCGGCTCGCTGCGGGGCTCCACGGTGCCACCCTCATCACACTGCCCGGTTGCGGTCACGCAGCGCCCACGACCCACCCCGACCTGTTCTGCGACCTGTTGGTGAACCCTCTGCTCGAGCGTGCGCTCGGCCGCTGACGCCTGCTCAGGGTGCCGGTACGTCGATGGTGGTACCGAAGAAGGTGCACGACACCGAACTCGTCGATGCCACGACGGCTCGTTGCGCACAGGCCTCGAGGTTCGTGCGTTGCGTCCATGCGCCGAGGGCGAGGCCTGCTGTCAGCGCCACGGCCAGGAGTTTCGTGACGGTGTGCTTGATGACCCACGCCGACATGGCGGCCATCACCAGGAACACGACCACCGCACCGATGGCGAGGTCCTTGGCCGATCCGAGGCTCAGGGCAGGCATGGGTCGAACCCTACGCGTAAGGTGACCGCGATGAGCGACACCCCGATCAACCTCTCGCCGCAGGGTCCGCCCCGCACCGTGCTGCCTGCGGAGGATGCCTCGGTGCTCCATCGCCTTCAGCAGGCGGCGAACAGCGGCGGAACGGCCGCCCGTGACCTCGTGGCCGGCGTTGTGGCCGACCATCCGCGCTCGTTGTTCGCGTGGTGCGCACTGGGTGACCTCGGCCGCGATCCGATCGAGCGCTACGCGGCGTATCGGGTCGGATACCACCGCGGCCTCGACTCGCTTCGCGCCAACGGCTGGAGGGGCTCCGGCTACGTGCGCTGGGCCGACGCTTCCAATCGGGGGTTTCTCGGCTGCTTGCGCGGGCTCGGCGAGATGGCAGCGCTCATCGGTGAACATGATGAGGCCGATCGCATCGCGCTCTTCCTCGTCCAACTCGACCCCTCGGCCGGTGGCGCCTGACCATCGGGGATCGGCGGATGCCGGCCGGTGCCGTGCTGTGCGGTGGCCTCAGCACGCGTATGGGGTACGACAAGGCGACCCTGCTCTACGACGGTGTGCCGATGGCTCGACGTGTGGCCGATGCGCTGGTCGGCGGAGGGTGCGTCGAGGTGGTGGCCGTGGGTGGCCGCGCTGAAGAACTCGGCGCGATGGGTCTCGAGGTGGTGCCCGATGCGGCCACGGGAGCGGGGCCAATCGGCGGCCTGTTGGCAGCCCTCCACCGATTTCCCGACGCGACGTCGGTGGTGGTGGTGGCGTGCGACATGCCCCTGCTCGACCCATCGGTGATCCGACGTCTTCTCGACGCGCGCGGCCCTGCCGATGTGGCAGTGGCGGTGACCGACCGCCGCGAACCGATGTGCGCGGCATGGCGGCCGTCCGTGGCGCCGGCGCTCGCAGCAGCCGTCGGCGAGGGCGAGCGCCGTATCTGGCGGTTCCTGGAAGGTCTGCGGGTGCAGGAGGTTCATGTCGACGGCAACTCGCTGCGCAACATGAACCGTCCCTCCGACCTCAACGGCTAGCGTGCCGCCGATGAGAGAAGTGATGGTCGACGACCTTGCCGACGCACTGGCGCAGGGTGCGCGGCTCATCGACGTTCGTGAACTCGATGAGTACGTCGCCGGGCATGTTCCAGGTGCGGTCCACGTGCCGTTGGCCACCGTGCCGGATCGGGTCGACGCCTTCCGTGGCGAGGGCGACTGCTACGTCATCTGCGCGCTCGGCGGCCGGAGCATGCGGGCGTGCCAGTACCTGGCGCAGTTCGACATCGACACCATCAATGTCGCCGGCGGCACGCAGGCCTGGATCAACAGCGGTCGGCCGGTGGCGGGCGGCTCCACTTCGTGACCCATCGCTGGATCACCACCACCGACGAACTGCAGCGGTTCGTCGAGCGACTGCTCGGGGAACCCCGCTATGCGCTCGACACGGAGTTCCACCGCGAACGGACCTACTTCCCCAAGTTGGCCCTGCTGCAGTTCGCCGGCGCGGGGGAGATCGTGCTCGTCGACCCGCTGCGGTGCGACATGTCGCCGCTGCGCGGCCTGTTCGCCTCCGATGTCGAGGCCGTCTTCCACGCTGCGCAACAGGATCTCGACGTGCTCCACCACGCCGTGGGTGCCGTGCCCCAGCGCATCTACGACACTCAATTGGCCTCTGGGTTCCTCGGCTACAGCACCCCGTCACTGGTGTCGTTGTTGCAGTCGGAACTGCGGGTGTCGGTCGCCAAGGGTGATCGGCTCACCGACTGGTTGCGTCGACCCCTCACGGACGAGCAGTGCGAGTACGCAGCGGGCGACGTGTTGCACCTTCTCGAACTCCAGGACGTGGTGCACGGCAAGCTCGAGGCCGCCGGGCGGCACGAATGGGCCGCCGCTGCGTGCGAGGAGCTGCGGTGCAAGCCGGTGAGCGGCACCGATCCCGACCAGGCATGGACTCGCCTCAAGGACGTGAAGGTGCTGAAGCCGAAGGCGAGGGGAGTGGCGAGAGCCGTTGCCGCCTGGCGCGAGCGGCGCGCCATGGCCATCGACACGCCGGTGCGGCAAGTGCTTCCCGACCTCGCCGTGCTCGGAATTGCGCAGCGTCAGCCTCGCAGCGTGCAGGAACTCGCCCAGGCCAGAGGGGTCGACGAACGACACACGCGCGGCGCCATCGCCAAGGAACTGGTGGAGGCCGTGGCGGTGGGTCTCACTGCCGAGGTCGATCTGCCGGCACCCGACGGGGATGAACTCGACCGGGGCATGCGTCCCGCCGTGGCACTGGTGTCGGCATGGGTGAGCGAGGTGGCACGGCAGGAACGCATCGACACAGCCCTGTTGGCCACCCGCCACGACCTCACGGCGTTCCTGAGGGGCGATGTTGATGCCCGGCTGGCCGGTGGTTGGCGCCATGACCTGCTGGGGGACGGAATCCGACGGCTGGTGGCCGGTGGCGCGGCGCTCACCTTCGATGGCCGCGGCGGGCTTCGTCTCATCGATGTTGCATCCCGCCCGAACGAGGGTGAAGCGGATAGAGTGGCGCCCAATGTCAATTCTCTAGGTTCGGGAGCCCTACCGTGAAGAAGGGTCGTCACCGTCGCTTCGAAGAAGCGCGGAAACTCAA
>CAZQPJ010000125.1:0-7240 GCA_964595105.1 uncultured Bifidobacterium sp. | reverse complement strand
CGCCGTCTGCGGCGAGGTCGACGGCGCACTCGTGGGCCACGCGCTCGATGGCGTCGCGGTGTTGCATCACGCCCACGGTGTGGGCGAACGTCTCGAGGTACAGAACGAGGTCGTTTCGCTTGGCGCCGCGGTTGAACCACGCTGCGAGTGCACCCTCGTCGTGGGTGGGTAGGTTGCGATAGCCGTGTTCGCGGGCGAGCTCGATCACTGTCGACGGCCGCAGACCGCCGTCGAGGTGGTCGTGCAACAGCACCTTCGGCAGCGTGACGATGTTCATGGTGCGGCCAGCGTAGGGCGTGCATGCGGTAGGCGTGCCTCGGCGCTGCCCGTACCCTGTGGCGCATGGACCAGCCCGAACTCACCGTGCTCGGCGCCACCGTGCGCCACCCGATCGACCACGTGGAGGTGTTCCCGGCGCCAGCGCATCTCACCCGTGTGCGGTGCGAGAACGACGAGCTCAACTCGATGTGCCCGGTCACCGAGCAGCCCGACCTGTCGAACGTGGTCATCGAGTACGAACCCGACCAGTGGTGCGTCGAGAGCAAGAGCCTGAAGCTCTATCTGTGGGGCTTTCGCAACCGTGCGATCTTCGCCGAGGCGATGGCGGTGGAGATCGCCACCGAGGTGATGGCCACCGCCAGACCGAAGTCGGTGAGGGTCACCCTCACCCAGCGTCCACGCGGCGGCATCGAGGTGCAGGCGGTCGCCGAGCTCCCCTGATGGGGCTACGAATCTCCCGCGAGGGGTCGTGTTACAGTCGCTCCACACCAATGAACCGGCCCCGTCGTGGTTCGCAGTGGCGCGAATCGCTGCCGGCGAGTTGGCTTCCAACAACAAGGGGGAGCGAATGCTCAGCAAGAAACTGAAGGTGACCGCCGCCGTCCTGGCGCTCGGTCTCGTTGCCGCGGCCTGCGGCAGCGACTCGAAGAGCGCCGACACGACGGCCGCAGCCGGCGGTGGTGGCTCGTGCAAGGGCGACAACATGACGATCCTGTTCGACCTCAAGGGTCGTGGCGACAAGTCGTTCAACGACTCGGCCGCCGTGGGTCTCGACAAGGCGAAGGCCGAGTTCGGCTTCACCGTCACCGAGAACGTGCGTGCGGGCAGCGACGAGGCCGAACTGTTCAAGAAGGCCGTCGACGGCAAGCAGACCCTCATCATCGGCGTCGGTTTCGCCTTCGGTGAGGCCATGACCGCCTCGGCCACCGCCAACACCGGCGTCCACTACGCCATCGTCGACTCGGGTTCGGGCGCCCCGAACGTGTCGGGTCTGCTCTTCAAGGCCAACGAGGGTTCGTACCTCGTGGGTGCGGCCGCGGCCCTCAAGTCGAAGACCGGTCACATCGGCTTCATCGGTGGCGTCGACATTCCTCTCATCCAGGACTTCTGGGTGGGCTTCGAGGCTGGCGCGAAGTCGGTGAAGGCCGACATCACCATCGACAAGCAGTACATCAGCCCGGCTGGTGACTTCAGCGGTTTCGGTGCGCCCGACAAGGCCAAGACCATCGCTGCGAAGATGTACGCCGACGGCGCCGACGTGGTGTACCACGCCGCTGGTGGCTCGGGTGACGGCCTCTTCAGCGCCGCCAAGGAAGCCAACGACGGCGGCAACAAGGTGTGGGCCATCGGCGTCGACTCCGACCAGGCGCTCACCTCGGCTGCCGACCTGGCTCCCTACATCCTCACCTCGATGATCAAGCACGTCGACGTGGCCGTGTACGAGACCATGAAGGACCACGCCTGTGGCACCTTCAAGGGCGGCGACCGCATCTTCTCCGTGAAGGACGGCGGTCTCGACTATGCCACCACCGGTGGCAACCTCGACGACGTGAAGGACCAGCTCGACAAGATCAAGGCCGACATCTCGAGCGGTGCCATCACCGTGCCGACGGCACTCGGCTGATCCGACCGGGTCGAACAATCACAGCAGTTTGATGGGGCCGCCGGCGAAAGTCGGCGGCCCCATTCGTTCCATCGCACTTGTCGTACTGTGGGGGCGTCATGAGCACCGCTATCGAACTCCGTGACATCGTGAAGCGCTTCCCCGGTGTGGTCGCCAACGATGGGGTGAATCTGAAGGTCGAACAGGGAACCATTCACGCCCTCATCGGTGAGAACGGCGCCGGCAAGTCGACCGTGATGAAGATCCTCTACGGCGCGCAACCGCCCGACGAGGGCACCATCTCGGTGAACGGTGCCGACGTCCACTTCAGGTCACCGAAGGACGCCATCGACCTCGGCATCGGCATGGTGTTCCAGCACTTCATGCTCGCCGAGAACCTCACCGTGTGGGAGAACGTGGTGCTGGGCGCCGAACCGGGCACGCGTGGGCGGCTCGACGAGCGATCGGCGGTGTCGACTCTCCGCTCGCTCGCCGAGAAGAACGGCCTCGACGTCGACCCGACCGCCTACGTGAGCGACCTCGGTGTCGGTGAACGCCAACGGGTCGAGATCCTCAAGGTGCTCTACCGAGGAGCCCGCACCATCATCCTCGACGAACCCACTGCGGTGCTGGTGCCGCAGGAGGTCGACGAGTTGTTCGTCAGCTTGCGCGAGCTCACGGCGTCGGGCGCCACCATCATCTTCATCTCGCACAAACTCGACGAGGTGCTGGCCATCGCCGACGACATCACCGTGCTGCGCGCTGGTCGAACGGTCGGCACCGCCAAGGCGGGCGAGGTGACGGCACGCGACCTCGCCGAGATGATGGTCGGCAGCGAGTTGCCGGTGCCGGCGCCTCGTACCACGCCCATCAGCGACCAGGTGGCCCTCGAGGTGACCGGGCTCTCGGTGGCGTCGCACACGCCCGGCGGTCGGCCTCGGCTGAACGACGTGTCGCTCACCGTGCGGCGCGGTGAGATCGTCGGTATCGCCGGCGTCGAGGGCAACGGGCAGACCGAGTTGCTCGAGGCACTGGTCGGCACCCTCACCCCCAGCGCGGGCAGCATCATGCTCGAGGGCCGGGCGATGGCCGAACTCAGCACGCGTGATCGTCGTGCCGAGGGTCTTGCCTACATCGCCGAAGACCGCCAGCGCGATGCCCTGCTGTTGGGTGCGCCGCTGTGGGAGAACGTGATGCTCGGCTATCAGGCCACCGAGGTCTTCAGCAATGGTGTGTGGGTCGATCGGGCAGCGGCTCGCGAACGCACCGAACAGATCATCCGCGAGTACGACGTTCGTACCCCCGGCGCCGAGACTGCGGCCGTCGCCCTGTCGGGTGGCAACCAGCAGAAGTTGATCGTCGGTCGGGAGATGACCTCGAAGCCCGACGTGCTGGTGGCGGCCCACCCCACCCGCGGCATCGACGTGGGCGCCCAGGCCGACATCTGGGAGAACCTGCGCCACGCCCGCGACTCCGGCTTGGCAGTGCTGCTCGTGTCGGCTGACCTCGAGGAACTCATCGGACTCTCCGACACGTTGCTCGTGATGTTGCGCGGTGAGATCGTCGCCCGACTCGACCCTGCCACCATCACCAAGTCCGACCTCGGTCAGTACATGACCGGCGCCCGAAAGGATGCGGCATGACCGCCGTCATGAATGCGCCCGCATGGAAGCGGCGCCTGAAGCCTCTGCTTGCACCCGGTGCAGCGCTCGGTGTTGCGTTGGTCGTCACCAGCATTGCGTTGCTGGTGGGCGGGAAGAACCCGTTGGTGGCCTACGGCAAGATGCTGAAGTACGGCTGGTCGCTCGACTCCTTCGTGGTGGCGGTGAACCAGAGCCTTCCGCTCGTGGTGTCGGCGCTCGCTGTCACCATCGGCTTCAAGATGAACCTCTTCAACATCGGCGTCGAGGGCCAGTACCGATTGGCGGCTCTCATCGCTGCGGCCATCGGTGCCAACATCGCCGGGCCCGGTTTCTTCAAGATCATCGTCACCGTGGTGGTGGCCATGCTGGTGGGTGCCTCGTTCGCCAGTATCGCCGGCATCCTGAAGGCCACCCGCAACGTGAACGAGGTGGTCGGCACCATCATGTTGAACGGCGTCGCCTACAGCATCATCGCTCGACTCCTGCACTGGAAGACCGTGGCCGACATCCACGGTTCGTTCCTCAGCACCAACAAGTACCCGGAGAGCGCCTGGTTCCCGACCCTCAACATCCGGGCAGGCACCACCGACCTGTACCTCTGGGTGGTACCCGTGATCTTCCTGTGCATCGGGTTCCACTACCTGGTCACGCGGTCGAGGTTCGGATTCGACCTCCGCGCCACCGGCATGAACCCGAATGCGGCGCGCACATCAGGTGTCGACCCGAAGCGGATGATCGTCATCACGATGGCCATCTCGGGTGCGCTGGCCGGCCTCGTGGGCATGTCGATGCTGCTCAACCAGTACCACACGTACACGCAGGACTTCCCGCAGCAGTTCGGCTTCGGTGGCATCGCTGTGGCGCTCGTGGGCCGGCAGAAGGCGAGCGGTATCGCCATCACCGCCTTCCTGTTCGCGATGATCGCCCGAATGTCGCAGGTGTTGCCCGACCCACCGCTGTTCGCACCTCGCGAAATCGGGCCCATCATCCAGGGCACGATGATGCTGTCGGCGGTGGTCGCCTACGAGGTGGTGCAGCGCCGGGCGCAGGCAGCGGCCATCCGTGAGGCCGCGGAACTCACCCATGCGGCGCAGGTCGCCAAGCAGAGCGAGGTGCCGGCATGACCATCACCGCCGAACCGCAGTTCTCGTCCGCCGCCGACGTTCGTGCGGCGCGCCAGCGGCAGACACTGTTGCTGGTGCTCGGTGCCTTCTGCGCCGTGTCGCTGGCCCGTTCGCTGTCGGGCCACAACGACCTCACGTCGAGCTTCACCATCGCCCAGGCGGTCATCTCCACACTGCCCATCCTCATGGCGGGCCTCGGCGGTCTCCTCAGCGAGCGTGCCGGTGTGGTGAACATCGGTCTCGAGGGCATGATGATCCTCGGCACGTGGGGCGCCGGCTTCTTCGGCTACCACTTCGGGCCGTGGGGCGCACTCGTCGGCGCGTTGGCGTGCGGTGCCGTTGCCGGAGCACTGCACGCGCTGGTGGTGGTGCGCTTCGGTGTCGACCACGTGGTGTCGGGTGTGGCCATCAACCTTCTGGCGTTCGGGTGGGCGAGATTCCTCGCGGCGGCGCTCTTCAAGGGCCGCGGCTCGGGCTCGGAGACCAACTCGCCCGGCTTCGACGTCGCCAAGGGCATGCCCACCATCCGGTTCCCGGGTATGGGCAAGGGTGGCTTCATGGCCACGCTCGAGAACAAGCACTGGCCCTTCCTGTCCGACCTCGCGGGCATCGTGCGCGGTCTCCTCGGCTCGTGGCCGCTCTATCGGCTCATCGCCATCGCCATGTTGCCGCTCGTGGCCTGGCTCGTGTGGCGCACCAAGTTCGGCCTCCGTCTGCGCTCGTCCGGCGAGAAGCCCTCGGCTGCTGATTCGCTCGGCGTGCCGGTGGGTCGCATCCGATACATCGCGGTCTCGGCCTCGGGTGCGCTGGCGGGCCTCGGCGGAGCACTGCTGGTGCTCAACCAGAGCGGCCAGTACGTGGAGAACCAGACCAACTCGAAGGGCTACCTCGGCCTCGCCGCGCTCATCTTCGGCAACTGGCGACCGATGGGAGTCCTCGGTGGTGCCTCGCTGTTCGGCTTCCTCGACACGGTGCAACTCACCGCGGAACCTGCTGTCATCGGCCTCTACCTGCTGGTGGCGTTCGGTGCGGCGTACGGCGCCTATCGACTCGTGCGTGCGGGCAAGAAGCGCAGCGCTGGCCTGCTGGTGGGACTCGCCCTCGGCTTGGTGCTGTTGTTCATCAGTGACTGGCAGTTGAACACCGACCTCATCAAGGGTCTGCCGTACTTCGGCACGCTCGTGGTGCTGGCGGTGTTCAGTCGGCGCATGCGGCCGCCCGCCGCCGCCGGTCAACCGTGGCGCAAGGGCCAGATCACCTGACTCCGATGTCGTACGGGTACCGCCCCCCGCAGCCGCCCCGACAGAGCGTCTCCCCTCGCACCTACATGGTGCGGCGGTTGGTCGCGCTCGCCGTGGTGGTGTCGGCGGTGTACCTGGTGTGGTCGGCGGTGGGTTCGCTGTTCGGCGGAAGCGACACGGCAGCGGCGCCTGATACGCCCAGCACCAACACGGTCATCAACGACGGCGTCACGCCCACCACCCTGCCGGCGACCACCACCACCGAGCCGCCGCCGAAGGATCGCACCACCCCGACGCCGCAGGACCCTGCGGAGGTGCTCATCATCGGCGACTCCGACGCCGGCGCGTTCGGGCCCTACCTCGGTGACCTGCTGAAGCAGACCGGCGTTGCAACGGTGCGGCTCGAGTACAAGACGTCGTCGGGGCTCGCCCGGCCCGACTTCTTCGACTGGCCCACCTTCATGCACCAGATCGTTCCCGAGTCGAACCCTGACATCGTCGTGGTCACCTTCGGCGGCAACGACGCGCAGGGCCTCAGCAACCCCGACAAGACCTGGGTGGTGGCGCACCCTCCCGCTGCCGGAGGTGACGATGCCGACTGGAAGGCCGAGTACGGGCGTCGGGTGGGAGAGGCGATGGACTATCTGGTGAAGGGCAATCGCACGGTGGTGTGGGTGGGCATCCCCAACGCCAAGGACCCCGACACCACTGCGCGCATGAAGGTGCAGGACGAGGTCGTGCGCGCGGAGGCGGCCAAGCGCACCAGCAATGTGGTGTTCGTCGACACGTGGGCCAGGTTCAGTGGCCGGAACGGTGGCTGGGCCGAATACGTCATCGACCCCCGCGATCAGGTGGGCAAGGACGTGCGGGCCGATGACGGCTTCCACCTCAACGTCACCGGCGCAGAGATCCTCGCTCTCGACATCGCCGAAGCCGTGAAGAACGACCTGCGCAAGTTCGGTGCCGCCATCTGACCGATCCCCGGTCACATGGTGCGGCCACGCTCCTGGATGGCGCGACGGCGCGCCTCCACCATCTCGGGTGAGAAGCGTTCGGCCTGCCACCGGCGGCCGTTCGTCTGCTCGATCTGCCAGCCGGTTTCCTCGGCGGTGATCTCGGCGTAGGTGGCCTTCATCTGTCGCACGCCGGGTTGGTCGTTGCCGACGATGTCGAGTGCGAGCCGCCGGGTGAACGGCAGGAGTTGGTCGTGGGGTACCACGTGGTTCACCAGCCCGAACTGCAGGGCCTCGTCGGCACCCATGAAGTTGCCGGTCCAGCTCATCTCGCGGGCGCGACGCACACCGATCCCCGGCGCGGAAATCACCACCTTCTTCGCGCCGCCAGCAAGAT
>CAZQPJ010000124.1:0-7341 GCA_964595105.1 uncultured Bifidobacterium sp. | reverse complement strand
TCATCGAGTTGGCGTTCACCAGGTTGATGCCCACCTTCACGCTGATCACGTCGGCGGGGGCATCACGGATGACCCGGCCCATGAACGGGTCGAGCTGGCACTGACCGGCGAGACCGAAGTTGGTGAGTTCCAGCCCGTGACGCCGTGCCACCTGGGCCGGCCACGCATCGAAGGGGCGGTCGACATCCATGCAGTGGCTGATCGACGAGCCGTAATGGGTCCACCGACGACGGGTGACGGGAACAGCCTCCACCGTCGCCTCCGCCGCCACCCGCAGCGAGTGCAGCTCCACCGACGCGTTCGTGGGCAGCCAGATCTCGATCTCCTTGCGCTGGTCGCCGAGGTGGTCCCACCGCAGCACCACCGGACCACCCTCCTCGAAGGTGATGCCCGCCGGCCCCGCCACTCGGTCGACGTGCACGATGGTGCCGCCGCGCCCCACCACGTCGGGCTGCAGCACACCGTCGACCAGCATCTGGAACACGGGCTCGCGGAGAGGTTCGGTGACCGTGTGGATGGTGCGCGGGTGGCAGGTGAGCTCCACCACCGGCGAGTCGGTGGCGAACACCACCCGCACTCCCGCGGTCATCGTGACCATGGTGTTCATGAAGATGTCGGGCAACTGCGGCCGTGTCCACGCCGGAAGGCGCCGGGGCAGCACGCCGTCGGGCGTACGCTCCTGTTCCCACGCACCGCGCACGTGCAGTTCGCCGCTCTCGAAGGACACCTCTCGCAACATCATGCGCCCGAACGTACTCCTCATCACGCTCGACCAGTTCCGGGGCGACACGTTGTCGTGCGCAGGCCACCCGGTGGTGCACACCCCGAACCTCGACGCACTGGCTGCCGAAGGAGTGCGCTTCGCACGGCACTACGCGCAGGCCGCTCCGTGCGCCCCGGGCCGCGCCGCGCTCTACACGGGCACGTACCAGATGAACAACCGCGTGGTGGCCAACGGCACGCCGCTCGACCATCGCTTCGACAACGTGGCCCGACTCGGCATCCGCGCCGGTTACCACCCGGTGATGTTCGGTTACACCGACGTGGGCGCCGACCCGCGCCAGATCACCGACCCGGCCGACCCGCGGCTGTTCACCTACGAGGGAGTGCTGCCGGGTTTCGAGGAACTCTTGAACCTCGACGAGCACCAGGCCCCGTGGATGCAGCACCTGCGCGACCTCGGCTACGACGCCACCAACCCCGACGTGATGCTCTCCACCGAGAGCACGCGGCCCGCCGAGCACTCGGTGACCACGTTCCTCACCGACCACTTCCTCGGTTGGCTCGACCAGCAGCACGAACCGTGGTTCGCCCACACCTCGTTCATCCGCCCTCATCCGCCGTACGACGCGGCCGGCCACTACGCCACCATGTACGACCACGTCGACATCCCCGACCCGCTGCCCATTCCCCAGGACCGGCACTTCCTGCACGAGGTGTTGATGGGCCACCCGACGGCCGGCGCCCCCACCGATCCCGTCGCAGTGGCGCACCTCCGGCGCCAGTACTGGGGCATGGTGACCGAGGTCGATCACCACCTCGGTCGCATCTGGCAGCGGCTCCGCGAACGCGGTGAATGGGACAACACGATCGTGGTGATCACCGCCGATCACGGCGAACAACTCGCCGACCAGGGCTTGGTGCAGAAGGCCGGGTTCTTCGAGAGCAGCTACCACATCATCGGTCTCGTGCGCGACCCACGCCGCCCGGAGGGCTTCGGCACCGTGGTGCGCGACTTCACCGAGAACGTCGACATCATGCCGACGCTGTGCGATGCGCTCGGGCAACCGGTGCCGCTGCAGTGCGACGGACTGCCGCTGACACCGTTCCTCCGGGCCGAGCGCCCCGAGCACTGGCGCACGTCCGCCCACTACGAATGGGACTGGCGGGATGTGTTCATCAGCAGTGACCCACACGCCTGGCCGTGGGATCGGCGTCTCGAGCGCCAGAACCTTGCCGTGGTGCGCACGCAGACCCACGCCTACGTGCAGTTCGGCAACGGCGACTGGCTGTGCTTCGACCTCGCTGCCGACCCCACGTGGCAGACACAGGTCACCGACCCCAGCGTCGTGCTACCGCTCGCCCAGGAGATGCTCGTGTGGCGGCAGGAGCACCTCGACCGACAGATGACCGGCATGCTGCTGCGGCAGGGCGGCATCGGCCGCCGACCCGACCCGGTGCAGGCCTAGCGCGCGAAGTCGGCGGCATCGCTCGCCGGTCGACCGAGCGCTCGAGGTTCCACTCGCTCGTACACGAGGTCGGTGGCTGAGCGACCGGCAGCGCGACCCCTCGCCTCGAACCGTGTGACCGGCCGCCACTCGGGCCGCGGCACCGCACCGCCACGCAGTCGCGGCTCCCCGGCCACCACCGCCTCGGTGTGGCGCGCATAGTCGGCGATGTCGGTGGCGACGTGAAGGGTGCCGCCCACCATCAAGCGGTCGGCGAGCGCGGCCACCACCTCCGGCCGCACCAATCGGCGGTGCCGCTGCTTGTTCTTCAACCATGGGTCGGGGAACCACAGGCGCACGCCCCACAGCGAGGCGGGACCGATTCGCGGCAGGAACTCGAGCACGTCGGTCTCCACCACGCGCACGTGCTGCCACTGATGAGCCACCACCGCATCGAGCACCTTCGCCACGCCCGGCGTGTGCACCTCGACACCCACGATGCACTCATCGAGACGAAGCGCTGCCATGTGCACCAGGCCTTCGCCCCCACCGAATCCGATGTCGAGCACCACCCGGGCACCTGCACCGAACAGTTCGTCGAACGCCAGCACCGGGCCGTCTCCCGCAAGCGTCCAGCGCGGTGCCTCGGCGCGGTACACATCGGCCATCCGCGTCGACAGCGCTCGACGTCGCGGCTGGAAACTCCGCGCCGGAGGTCGAGGGTCGGGCTGCACCCGATCATTCCTACCCGCTCCCGACGCCCCCGACCACTAGTGTCCCTTGCGCATGGAGAAGGAACGGCTCCCCCTGGTGGCCTCGTTGATGGCCCTCGGAGCCGGCATCGTCTGGAGCTTCGGCGGCATCACCAGCCGCCTCGCCGACCACACCGACGCCTTCCAGTACATGGTGTGGCGATCGATCGGCGTGATGGTGGTGATCGAGATCATGTTCGCGTTGAAGGGCACCCCCTGGCCCACCATTCGCGCCTGGACCAGCGGCACCACGATGGCCATTGCCAACGTCGGCCTCTTCTTCGCGTCCATCGCATTCGTCTACGCGGTGAAGACCACCACTCCTGCCACGGCCGCGTTCCTCGGATCGCTCACACCACTCGTGGCCGTGCTGTTCTCCCGGTTCCTCGGCGAACGCCTGTCGCGCAGCACCATCGTGGCGCTCGTGGTGGCCATGGTGGGCCTCGTGCTGACGGTGGTCGGCGACCTCGACGCAGGCAACATGGTGGGCAACTTCTCGGCACTGCTGGCGTGTGTCGGCTTCGCCGTCTACACCGTGTGCCTGCGCACCGACACCGACCGCGACTGGTCGCCGGTGCTGTCGGGCTACGCGCTGATGATGATCGTCGTGTGCACCACCGTCGTGCTGGCCGAGGGCAAGACATTGCTACCGCCGGCCGCCGACATCGGCTGGGCCCTGCTGCACGGGGCGGTGTTCATCGTGCTCGGCACCGTGCTCTTCAACGCCGCCACCAAAGAGGTGCCCGCCGTACCGATGACCGTGTTCGCCCAGACCGAGATGGTGTTCGTGCCCATCTGGGCCTTTCTCGTGCTCGACATGACCCCCAAGCCGCTCAGCGTCGTCGGCGGCGTCATCATCTTCTTCGCCGTTGTCGGCAAGGCGGTGTTCGACTCCCGGGCCGAACAGCGCACCGAGTTCACCACCGCGCCCGACGTGCCGTTGCTGTGAGCCGCTGCAGCACGGCGCCCCTCGCGTGCCAGAGTTGAGCCATGAGCCGCGAGTGCTGGCTGGTGAAGAAGGGATCGGTGGTGGCGAGCGCCGAGCGCGCCGTCGCCCGGCGCGAGCGCCGGCGCGGACTGCTCGGCCGCAGCGAGATGCAGGGCGCCCTCGTGCTCGAGCGCACGCGGTGCGTGCACACGTTCGGCATGAGGTTCGCGATCGACGTCGCGCATGTCGACCCCGCCGGACGCGTGCTGCGAATCGCCCACCTCGCGCCGAACCGCATGGGTGCCTACGTGCGCGGGGCCTCATGGATGATCGAGGCCCAGGCGGGCGCGTTCGAACGCTGGGGACTTCGCGTGGGTGACGAACTGGAGCTGCGCGAGTGACCGGCAGCCTGGTGCTGGTGGGCACGCCCATCGGCAATCTCGGCGACCTCCCGCCGCGGGCGGTCGACGCACTCCGCGGCTGCGCACTCATCTGTTGCGAAGACACCCGCCACACCGCCAAGTTGCTGTCGCACGCAGGCATCTCGGGCATCCGCAGGGCGGTCGCCAACGAACACACCGAGGCGGCGCGCGTCGACGAGGTGCTGAACCTGTTGGCCGCAGGGCACGACGTGGCGGTGGTCACCGACGCCGGAATGCCGGGCATCAGCGACCCGGGCATGCACCTCGTTCGCGCCGCTGTGGAGGCCGGGCACACCGTCAGTGCGATTCCCGGCCCGGCTGCGCTGGTGATGGCGCTGGTGCTGAGCGGCCTCGACACCACGCGTTTCGTGTTCGAGGGGTTCCTTCCCCGTTCGGGCCGTGACCGAGCCGAGCGAATCGCAGAGGTGGCAGCCGAGCGCCGCACCGTCGTGCTGTACGAAGCCCCGCACCGCGTGGAACGCACCATCACCGATCTGGCGGCTGCCTGCGGGCCACAGCGACGCGTGGCGCTGGCACGCGAACTCACGAAGTTGCACGAAGACGTGTGGCGGGGCGCGCTCACCGAGGCCGCAGCCCATCTGGCAGCAACCCCACCGCGAGGCGAGTATGTGGTGGTGCTCGAGGGCGCTCCCCGCGCCGCCGCGTACACCGACGACCAGATCCTCGACGCACTCCGGCAGGCGCTTGCGCGCGGCGCCGACCGTCGCACCGCCATTGCCGAGGTGATGGCCTCGACCGGAGCACCCAAGAAGCGCGTCTACGACCTCGCGCTCACCCTGCCTCGCACCAACTGACCGCGAAGCGCGTCACCCTGCGAGCGGCGTGAGACCCAACTGACGCGACTGGGCGACGAGCCGACCCGCCGAGTCCCACACCTCACCGTCCTCGTTGAGGAACCCGCCCTGCACCACCTGCGAACGGAACACGCACCTCACCGGACCCGGGGCGGGAATGCCGCGCACATGGACGGTGTACTCCACGGTGGGCACCCACCCCGCCGGCATGTCGAGGTGGAACACGGCGGGCGGCAGGGCATCGCACACCAGCAACAGGGCCAGCGTGTCGACCGGACGACCATCGGCGAACGAGAACCAACCAGCCACCTCGGCAACCCCGCGCCGCCGACCCTGCACCCAGCCGGCGTGCTCGGGATGCAACCGCACGTCGAGGCGTTCCATCAACGGCACCGGCACACCGCCCTGGCTCGAGGTGCGCGGCACGCACTCCTCGAACGGTGGCAGATCGGGTGGGCCCACGGCGAGATGCTCGTAGCCGGACGAAGGAACCGACAGGTCGCCGAAGGCACCCACCAACTGCAGCAGCGGCATGCCGTCGCGGTGGAGTTGTGCCCGCACGGTGGAGAATCGGCGGCCGGCCTTCACCACCTCACCCAGCACCGAAACCTCGCCCGGTCGACCGGGCGACAGGTAGTGCGCCGTGACGCTGATGGGGTCGGGTCGGCCCGCCAACTCGCGCATGCCACGCGCTGCGAGTGCCATCAGGTAGCCGCCGTTGGCGTTGCCACCGATGTCCCAGCCCGCGTGGATGGAGCCGCTGCCGGAGGTGATGGTGGTGGCGCGGTCGAACTCGAAGTCGGTCACGGACGCCAATACTGTCGGCCGTCGGTGGCCACCTCACCATCGGCCGTCAGGCGCGCCAGATGCTGCTCGATGGTGTGCTGTTCGACCTTGGTGCCGAACATCGGCGGGCGGGTTCCCGGCCGGTAGACGATGCCGACGTCGACGAGTTCCGCGAGCGAGCGCGGTGCATCGAGCAGCGCGAGCAGCGCATCGCTGCGCCGTTGGAACGAGGCGGCGTAGGCGTCGACGGCGTCGGCGAACGCCGCATGGCCGTCGATGACACCCTTGTGGTGGAACGTCACGTAATGGTCGGCCACGAGTTCGCGGGTCATGCGCAGTGTGGCCTCGAACTCGTCGAGGCTGGAGGTGGTGTCGCCGTAGTAGGCGCCGAAGCCGGTGAGGTCGATGTCGCCGGTCACCACCACTCGCACGCCGTCGTCGCCGACGATCTCGTAGAGGCTGTGGCCCGAGGTGTGCCCCGGGGCATGCACCAATCGCACCGTCACCCCACCGAGGTCGACCACGTCGCCGTGCTCGAGGCCCTCCGCCTCGGGCCAGCCGACGTAGTGGAACTGGCCGGTGACGAACTCGGTCATGGCCGGCCACCCGTCGGGCTCCACGCCGTACTGCTCCATGAGTCGGTCGACCATCTGCAGCGCCCCGAGATCGAGGTGGTGCACCTTCAACGATCGCCAACGAACCGCCGACACCCCGGCCACATGGTCTTCGTGCGTGTGGGTGAGGAGCACCGTGTCGACCTCGAGCGGCGGGTCGAGGTCACGAACGCCCAGCGACGGATCGATGAGGACACTGCCCGCACCACCGCGCACCAGCACGGCGTTGCCATCGGGATACTTGCCGCCCTCGCGCCCGAACAGGACCGTGGTGTAGCGGCCGAGCTGTCGCTGCGCGTGCATGCGAGCACGGTAGCCGCCGACCGGCTTCACCACGTCCGGCCGACGCCCGCCCGAAAGGTGCTTGCCGCCCGTCACCGCCGCGGGCGTATCCTTGCGGCGTGACCTCGCAGGCCCTCACCCGTCGAATGTGCACCGGCATCTGACCCCGCCGTTGTTCGCCATTCACCGAAAGGACCTCGCATGAGCCGCTACTTCCTCACCACGCCGATCTACTACGTCACGGCGAAACCCCATCTCGGCCACGCCTACACCACCATCATCGCCGACGCCCTCGCCCGCTGGCATCGGCTGCTCGGCGACGACGTGCACTTCCTGGTGGGCACCGACGAGCACGGCCAGAAGGTGGCCGACTACGCCGAGGCCGCCGGCAAGACCCCCCAGGAGTTCGTCGACGAGATCGCCCCCCTCTATGCACAGGCGTGGGAGCGACTCGGCATCACCAACGACGACTTCATCCGCACCACCGAGCAGCGCCACAAGATCGGTGTGGCCGAGTTGCTGCAGCGGTGCTACGACGCCGGCGACATCGAACTCGACGTCTACAAGGGCAAGT
>CAZQPJ010000123.1:0-7342 GCA_964595105.1 uncultured Bifidobacterium sp. | reverse complement strand
CGTCGCACTTGCTCCTGCCATGCCGCCTTCGAACATCGCAGAGTTCATCGGCACGATGCCGCAGGTTCTTGAACGCTGCTATCCCCAGCCGCCCGCATACGACACGAACTGCCCCGTCGCGAAGCCGCTCGTGCCATCGACGAACGCCATGCAGAACGCGGCGCACTCGTCGACCGTGCCGAGCCGACGCATCGGAACGCCCGCCTCGATGCGCTCGCGGATGGCTGGGTCGGTGGCACCCGACGCGCGCAGGAACTCGGGGAAGTCCATGAAGTTGGTGCCCACCGAGTTCACCTGCACACCGTGTCGCGCCACTTCGGCGGCCACGTTCTTCACGAGCATCGTCGCCCCTGCGCGTGCTGCCGAGTAGAGCGGCGCATTCGGCGTGGCACGCGACGCGGTGGCACTGGTGAGCACCAACACCTGTCCGCCCTTCTGCTCCACCATCACCGGCACCACCGCGCGCAGGAAGTGGAAGGGGGCCTCGATGCAGCCGCGCTCCACCGACCGCAGGTCGTCGAGCGTCGACGAGAGGAATGGCCCGGTGACCACCCGCCCGCTGAAGGCGGTGGCCGAGTCGATTCGACCGAAGCGGTCGAGCGCCGCGGCGACCAACGACGGCGCCACCTCGGGGTCGGCCAGGTCGAGTCGGCCCTCCACGGTCGCCACCGTGGCGCCCAGCGCAGTGAGTTCCTCCACGAGGCCCGGCGCCGGATTGCCGAGCACCAGGTCGTGCCCGCGGGCGGCCAGGAGACGGGCGATGGGCGGACCGACGTAGAAGCCTGCATCGGCCACGAGGGCCACCCGACGCTGCGATGAAGTGGACATCGGGCCATTGAAACAATTGGCACTATGACTGTCAACTCCTGTGTCGTGACTGCTACCGTGCCGTCATGGCCGCCGAACCGCTCACCACAGAGTCCGACGGGCGTCGCCTCCGCCGCGACCGCAACCGCGACGCCGTCGTGCACGCCCTGCTCAACCTCTACAACGAGGGCAACCTCAACCCATCGACCGAGGAGATCGCCGTTCGTTCCGGCGTCTCGGCGAGATCCCTGTTCCGCTACTTCGATGACGTCGACGACCTGTGCCAGGCCGCCATCAACCAGCAGCAGCACAACGTTCGGCATCTCTACAACGTCGAGTTCGACAGCAGCCTCGACCTGCGCGGCCGGGCCGCGGCGCTGGTGGCGCAGCGCGCCGAACTCTTCGAGGCCGTCGAGTCGGTTGCCATCGTCTCGCGGCTGCGCGCACCCTTCCAGCTCATCGTCGCCGACACCCTCACGCAGGGTCGGCGCTACCTGCGGAGCCAGCTCGCACGGCTCTTCGCACCCGAGCTCGAGCGCCTCGGCCCGCTCTCGGCCACCCGACTCGCCGCGGCCGACATCCTCACGTCGTTCGAGACATGGCTGTTGCTGCGCGACGACCAGCGCCTCACCCGCGCCAAGGCGAGCGCCGCCATGGCCGACGGGCTCGTGGCCCTTCTCACCGCACCGGACCAGGAGTGAACCCATGAAAGCGCTGCGTACACCCGACGACCGTTTCCGGAGCCTTCCCGACTTCCCGTTCGAGCCGCACTACGTGACCATCGATGACGGCGAGGGCGGCGAGCTTCGAGTGCACTACCTCGACGAGGGGCCCGCCGACGCGAACCCGATTCTTCTCATGCACGGCGAACCGAGTTGGTCCTTCCTGTACCGCACCATGATTCCGGTACTCGTCGCCGCAGGGCACCGTTGCGTGGCCCCCGACCTCGTGGGCTTCGGTCGTTCCGACAAGCCGTCGCAGATGAGCGACTACACCTACGCCCGGCACGTCGAGTGGATGACCCGTGTGGTGTTCGACCACCTCGACCTCCGCCACGTCACCTTCTTCGGCCAGGACTGGGGAGGCCTCGTCGGTCTGCGCCTCGTGGCGCTCCAGCCCGACCGCTTCGACCGTGTGGTGGTGGGCAACACGGGGCTTCCCAACGGCGACACCGAACCCAACGAAGCGTTCATCAACTGGCGTCGCTTCTCGCAGGAATCGCCCAACTTCCCCATCGGCAACATCATCAACGGCGGGTGCACCACCAGCCTCACACCCGAGGTGATCGCTGCGTACGACGCACCGTTCCCCGACGACACCTACAAGGCCGGCGCGCGCATCTTCCCGTCGCTGGTGCCGTCCGGACTCGACGACCCCGCACGCGCCGACCAGCTGGCGGCATGGGAGGTGCTGTCGAACTTCACCCGCCCGTGGCTGTGCACCTTCAGCGATCGCGACCCTGTCACCGCCGGCGGGGCGAAGACGTTTCTCCGCTCGGTGCCCGGCACTGCGGGTCAACCGCACGTCACCATCGAGGGTGGCGGTCACTTCCTCCAGGAAGACTGCGGGCCCGAACTCGCCGAGGTGATCGTCGAGTTCATCGCCACCACCTGAGGCTCACTGCGCGATGAGGTCGAGCCCCTTCAGGAGGTTCGAACTGCCCGGTGGGTCGGTGATGGTGAGCTTCGGCCCGTAGATGTCGAACGTCTTCTCGCCGACGAGCACCTTCGACACCGTCGCCTCGAGCGTCATGGCAGCGTCGTCGCACGCCTTCTTCGTGAGCGCGAGCGCGGAGAACGTGATGGTGCTGCCGCTGACGGTGTACGCCACCGTGCCGCTGTTGCAACCGGCGAACACAGCAGCCGTGCCGCCATCGAACACGACGGTGGCCGGGTCGGTCTTGAGGCTCTGCGTCGCATCACCCTCGAAGGTTCCGATGACCTTCCACGTGGTGCCCTCCAACGGAGAGTCGACGATGTCCTTCGCCTCCTGCATGGTGATGGCCTTCGAGTCGCGACTGATGATCACCGTGTCGTCGCCGTAGACGAAGGCCGGCTTGGTGAGGATGAACCCGGCCACCGCTCGGTCGAGGTCCATCAACGACGAATCGCATGCCCGCTCGGTCTGTTGCAACGTCGTCACCACCAGACGGTTGTTGTTGATGGCGTAGTCGCCCACGTGCGTGTTGCAGCCCCCGTCGAACTGCACCTGCGTGGCGGTGAACGAGAAGGTGAGCGTCACGCCCTCGGGAATCGAGATGTCGGAGGCGCCGCGCACCACGAACGCCTTCCCGTCGGGGTTCTTCGGCGAGAGGATGGTGATGTCGGACGACGAGGACCCGCCACAGCCTGCGAGCGACATGGCAGCGAACGCAGCGGCGACGAACAGCAGGACGGGACGGTGGCTGGCTCGATTCACGGGTTCAGTATTGCGGATGCCCTTCGTGGCGCCACGGCAGGCGCCACCTACGCAGCAAGCACTGCTCCGGCACAGCGTCGGCCCGAGAACATCGCGCCCTGTATCGACGGTGTGTCGCGATGATCGCCGCACACCCACACACCGTCGCCGACGTATTGGCTCCGCCTGGGGGCGAAGGGTGCGCGATGGTCGGGCTGTCCGTGGCTGATGCGATCGACACGGAGGAGACGCCAGTGGTCGACCACTGGCCCCCACCATTGCCGCATCTGCCGGCGCACCGCCGTCTCCAGGTCGGGCGAGTCGGTGACCATGGGGCAGGCACACGCCACGAGTGCGTGCCCCGCCGGCGCGGCGGCCGTGACGTAGTCCGGCGCCACATTGCTCATCACCGCCACGTTCAGCACCGGGCCGCTCGCTGCTCCGTCGAGCACGATGAGCGGCTGCGCCACCGGCGGTTCGGGCGCGTCGAACCAGACACACCCCACGGACCGCGAGCCGGGGTCGTTCACGCCGCGACCGGCGAGGAGCCGAGCGGCCGCCGGACCCTCGGTGGCCACCACGACGTGGCGGGCGACCACGCGTCGTCCGTCGTCGAGCACCACGGCGCCCGGTTCCACCGAGGCCACAGCGACCCCGAGGCGAACGGTTCCTGCGGGAAGGTGCCCGGCCAACTGATCGGGAATGGCTTGCATGCCCTTCGCCGGCACCGCCGAGTCGCCCACGCCGAGACAGTGGAGGATCGTCTCGAACATTCGCGAACTCGACGACAGGGTGGAATCGAGCTGGATGCCGCCCAGCAGGGGCCGGAAGAACCGGTCGATGATGCGCTCGCTGAATCCGTCGGCCCGCAATGCCTCGAGAGTGCTCGTGTCGGCCCGCCGCAGAAGGTCTCGCACATCAGCGCTCTTCACGCGCTGCAGCAGGCGGGCGAGCCGGATCTTGTCGGCCACCGACCCGATGGGAGCCACGGCGGACGGCATGAGCATCGACGGACGGCGCAGAGGATCACCCACGGCGTACATGCGGCTCCCGGTCCACACGAGCGAACCGGGAAGGAACCGCCGGAGTTCCAACGCGTCGACGTCGAGTTGCCGCTCCACCTCCGGGTACGCAGTGAGCAGCACCTGGAATCCGCGATCGAGCCGGAAGCCGTCGACGAGGTCGGTCCGCACCCGTCCGCCCACACCATCGGAGGCCTCGAGCACCGCCACGGAACGGCCACCCTCCACGAGTGTGCGTGCCGCCGACAGGCCGGCCAGCCCTGCACCCACGACCACGACGTCGACCTCGCGGGGCAGGTCGTCAGGGGTGTCCATCGGGAGGACGCTAATGCAGGCATCCGGTTCGTGCGCTCTCCAGCGCGGGCGGCATGATGGCATCGACATGCTGATCACGCTGCTGCGCACCTACCTCAAGCGCTACCGGAAACTGCTGTGGGCGGTGGTACTGCTGCAGGGCGTTCAGACCATGGCATCGCTCTATCTGCCGCGCCTCAATGCCGACATCATCGACAAGGGTGTGGCCACGGGTGACACCGGTTACATCTGGCGCCACGGCGCTTGGATGTTGCTCATCAGCCTCGCCCAGGTGGGGTTCGCAGTGGCGGCCGTGTACTTCGGCTCGCGTGTGGCCGCCGGCTTCGGCCGCGATGTCCGAGGCAGCCTGTTCCATCGCGTCACCGACTTCTCCGCACGCGAGGTCGCGCACCTCGGTGCCCCCAGCCTCATCACTCGGGTCACGAACGACGTGCAGCAGGTGCAGACGCTGGTGCAGATGACCTGCACCATGCTGATCGCAGCACCCATCACCGCAGTGGCCGGCACCGTGATGGCGATGCAGGAAGACCTCGAACTCACGTGGATCCTCGTGGCGGCCGTGCCGCTGGTGCTGGTGTCGATCGGCAGCGTGCTGGTGCGCATGGTGCCCACGTTCCGCCTCATGCAGGACCGCATCGACGACATCAACCGCGTGCTCCGCGAGCAGATCACCGGCATCCGCGTGGTCCGCGCCTTCGTGCGCGAGCCGTTCGAGACCGAGCGCTTCTCGGCGGCCAACGAACGGCTCACCACCACGGCACTCCGCGGCGGTCGACTGATGGGGCTGATGTTCCCCACGGTCATCACCATCGTCAACATCTCCAGCGTGGCGGTCATCTGGTTCGGTGGCCACCTCATCGACCGGGGCTCGATGCGCCTCGGTGCCCTCATCGCGTTCCTGCAGTACCTGATGCAGATCCTGATGGCGGTGATGCTCGCCACCTACATGGCCGCTCTCGTGCCCCGTGCAGCGGTGAGCTCCGAGCGCATCCAGGAGGTGCTCACCACCGACAGCACCATCACGTCGTCCGCCAACCCGGTCACCGAGTTCCGCGAGCGTGCATCGGTGGAACTGCGCGACGTCGGCTTCCGCTATCCCGGTGCCGAGCACTCGGTGCTCGCTGGCGTGTCGTTCCGCTGCGAGGCAGGCCGCACCCTGGCGGTGGTTGGCAGCACCGGCGCCGGGAAGACGACCCTCGTCAGCCTCATGGCTCGGCTCATCGACGCCACCGAGGGCGAGGTTCTCGTGAACGGCGTGAACGTGCGCGAGGTGGCACCGGAGCTGCTCTGGGACCGCATCGGGCTGGTGCCGCAACGGCCCTACCTCTTCAGCGGCACCGTCGCCAGCAACCTCCGCTACGGCAAGCCCGACGCCACCGACGAGGAGTTGTGGCAGGCGCTCGAGGTGGCGCAGGCCGCCGACTTCGTGCGCGCGATGCCCGGTGGTCTCGACGCGCCGATCGCACAGGGCGGCACCAATGTGTCGGGCGGCCAGCGCCAACGCCTCGCCATCGCCCGGGCACTGGTGCGGCGGCCCGAGGTCTACCTCTTCGACGACTCGTTCTCGGCACTCGACATGGCCACCGACGCACGACTGCGCGCCGCCATGGTGCCGCACACCCGCGATGCCGCCATCGTGGTGGTCGCCCAACGAGTGAGCACCATCCGCAACGCCGACCAGATCCTGGTGCTCGAGGACGGGGAACCGGTGGGCATCGGCACGCATGACGAGCTCCTGGCCTCGTGCACCACCTATCAGGAGATCGTCGGCTCCCAACTCGACGCCAGCGAGTCAGCGGGGCGCGCCTCATGACCGAGCAACAGAAGCCACCGCCGCCGAACAGTGCATCGGAGATGCGCGGCGGCCGCATGCTGAGCATCGGCGTTCCCACCGAGCGATCGAAGGACTTCAAGGGGTCGGTCAGGCGCCTCTTCGATCGCCTTGGGCCCGAGCGTTCGAAGTTGTGGGGCGTGATGGTCTTCGCCGTGCTCGGCGTCGCTCTGTCAGTGAGCGGTCCGAAAGTGCTGGGGCATGCCACGAACCTGGTGTTCGAGGGTGTGTTCCGCCGTATGAAGGGTGGCGACGGCATCGACTTCGGCGCTCTCGGCGCGACGGTGCTGCTTGCGGTGTTGCTGTACGCCGCCAGCTACGCGTTCGGCTATGCGCAGGCATGGATGCTCGCCGGCGTGGTGCAGCGCACCATGCGCCGACTGCGCGACGACGTGGAGGCGAAGTTGCATGCCATGCCGCTGTCGCACATCGATGCCCAGCCGCGCGGCGACCTGCTGAGCCGCGTCACCAACGACATCGACAACGTCGCGCAGAGCCTCCAACAGTCGATCAGCCAACTGCTCACCGGTGTCCTCACCATCTTCGGCACCATCGGCATGATGCTCTGGATCTCGTGGCAGTTGGCCATCGTGGCCGTCCTCACGGTGCCGCTGAGCATCTGGGTGATGAAGCAGATCGCCTCACGGTCGAAGGGGCGATTCATCGCCCAGTGGAAGTACACCGGCGCCCTCAACTCCCATGTCGAGGAGACCTTCACGGGCCACACGGTGATGAAGGCGTTCGGCCGTCAACGCGAAGCGCAGGGTCGATTCGACGCCACGAACCAGCAACTGCACGACGCCGGTTTCGGCGCCCAGTTCATCAGCGGCTGCATCCAGCCGGCGAGCGTGCTCATCGGCAACCTCAACTATGTCTCGATCGCCGTGCTCGGCGGTCTGAAGGTGGCGAACCGCACGCTCGGTCTCGGCGACGTGCAGGCCTTCATCCAGTACTCGCGACAGTTCGCCCA